>JALYNA010000504.1 GCA_030773455.1 Actinomycetota bacterium | reverse complement strand
ACCTTCTGCGAGGCCATCGGCGGCCGCTCAGACCCGGAGCGCGGTCAGGATGTCGACCACGTCCAGCTCGTCGGCGTCCGGCAGGAGCACGCGGGCGTGCGGCCGGAGGGCGGCCACCGCGGCGGCGGCAGCGGTGCCATGGTGGGTGCCGTCGCCGAGCACCAGGCCGGCGGTCTGGATACCGCGCTCCCAGCAGGCCTTGCCCAACGCGTAGGCGCAGCCGGCGCCGGTGTCGCTGGTGGCGACCATGACGACGACCGACGCGCTGGCCAGCTCGTCGGCCAGCGTGGCCGGACCGCCGTCGATGCCGCGCAGCATGACCGTCTCGCCGTCCTCGGCCACCGAGTCGCAGGCATAGAAGCGGGCGTTGGCCCACTCCATCTGCGCGGTGCGGCCCACCACTTCGGCCGCCCCGGCGTCGAGGGCGATGACCCGGCCGGCCCGGGACGGCGCGATCGGGCGGTCGATGCGGTAGCGGGACTCCTCGGCCGACGCAGCGCGGGCGCAGCTGCTCAGGGTGTCGACGGCCATGGTCAGATCGAGGAGACCGGCATGCCGGGACGGACCTTCACGTCCTCGCGGGCGGCGTCGAGGAACGCCTCCTTCTGCGGCAGGACGACCGCGGCGGAGCGCACGTGGTGGTGCCTGGGATCGACGCCGGGCGGGGTGATGCCCTTGTCCCGCAGCGCGACGGCGGCGCGGTACAGCTTCTGGCGGGCCTTGATGATGCCGCTGTCGGCCGGCACGAGGCGCTCCTTGGTGCGGTCGACGATCGGGCCCATGCTCTCCTGCAGCGAGGAGTCCTGGATCGCGATGCCCTCGATGCCGGAGTACCACTCGCCGGTCTTCTGCTTCTCGCGGTTCATCAGGTAGTCGTTGTCCATGTTGGCGACCGGCCGATAGGTCCCCGGGATGTTCTTGCTGTGCACCCCGTGGCCGTCGATCATCGCCTGGCGCTCGGTCTCGGTCAGCGCCCGCACCGGGTGGTAGTCGAAGCTGTAGGCCCAGCAGTTCTCGTCGTCGATGGGGATCCAGAAGTGCCCGTGGATCGGGTGGTCACCGCGCGGCGGAACCATCGTGAAGCACGGCATGACCCACGGCGTGATCCGCCAGTAGTACTTGCCGTCCTCGGCGTTGCGCCGAGCACCGACGAACAGGCCGCCTTCGCTGTCGGCCACCTCGAAGAACGGCTTGGTGTCGTTGAGGTTGTACTGGTTGCCCTTGGCGCCCTTGAACAGCGGGTCGCTCTTGAGCCCGCCGGAGTGCAGGAAGGTCACGTGGCTGGAGTCGATGCCGCCCTCGAACGCCTGCAGCCAGTTGGACTGCTGCCAGCGCTTGGACGTGTAGGTCTGCTCCGCCGGCACGAGGGCGAACTCCCACTCGGGCAGCGGCGGCTGCGTGGCCGGGTCGCCCATGTAGGTCCACAGGACGTCGCCGATCTTGACCAGGGGGTAGGCGGTGAGCTTGACGTTCTCCGCGAAGCTGGAGTTGTCCGCCTCGGAGGGCACGTCGGTGCACTGGCCGGTGACGTCGTACTTCCAGCCGTGGTACGGGCAGCGGATGCCGCCGTCCTCGTTCCGGCCGAACCACATCGAGGCGCCGCGGTGGGCGCAGAACTCGTCGATCAGGCCGTAGTTGCCGTAGCTGTCACGGAACGCCACGAGCCGCTCGCCGAGGAGCTTGAGGCGGATGGGCGGGGCGCCGTCCTCGGGCAGCTCCTCGGCCAGGCAGGCGGGGACCCAGTACTGGCGGAACAACTCGCCCATCGGCGTCCCGGGGCCGGTCCGGGTGAGCAGTTCGTTGATCTCCCTGCGCAGCATGGCCTGTCTCCCTGTGTACCCGTGCAACCATCGCCCCGACGTGTGTGGGCCGTTGGGCTAACTGTCATACCTTTGGGCATCGCTGTCAACCGACCGGACCCAGGATCGGGCGCGGCGACCGGCGGGTCAGACCTCCTGCGGAGCGACGTCCACCGTGAGCCCGTCCAGCTCCGGGGACATGGCGATCTGGCAGGACAGCCGGCTGCCCGCGCGCCGGTCGGAGACCCCCATCTCCAGCAGGTCGTCCTCGGTCTCGTTCGGCTCGCCGACCAGGGACAGGTACTCGTCCCGGACCCAGACGTGACAGGTGGCGCAGGAGGCGTTGCCGCCGCACTCCCCGACGATGCCCGGGACGCCGTTCTTGACGGCCGTGGTCATCACCGACTCACCGACGACCGCGTCGACGGTGCGCTCCTGACCGTCGAGATCGACGTAGGTCACCTTGGGCACGCTGCGCATCCTCTCCTCGTCCACCGCGACCACGGGCCGCCGGGATGGTCCGGCGATTGGACCACGGCGGCGGCCCGAGAGCCCCGACGAACGATGTCGCACACCGGCACTTCCGGCACGCGGCCCAATGGTATTACCATTTAGGCGGCGCGGCGACATCGGGAGGCCAACGTGGGTACAGGCACGCTGATCATCGGCGCCAGCCAGGCGGGTCTCCAGCTGGCCGTCTCCTTGCGCGAGCTGGGCGACACCGAGGCGATCACCCTGGTCGGTGCGGAGGAACACCCGCCGTACCAACGGCCGCCGCTGTCCAAGGAGTACCTGAACGGGACTGCCGACGGGACCTCGTTGGCGTTCCGGGCGCCGTCGTTCTACCTCGAGCAGCGCATCGACCTGGTGTGCGGTCAGCGGGTGGCCGGTCTGGACCTGCTCCCCGACGGCTCGGGCTCGGCGCGCACGGCGGCCGGGCATGAGTTCCGGTTCGCGCGGCTGGCCCTGACCACCGGGGCCGAGCCCCGTCGGCTGGGCGTACCCGGCGCCGACCTGGACGGCATCAGCTACCTGCGCGACCTCGACGACGCGCTCCGGCTGCGCAAGCTGCTGGCCGACGCCCGGCGGGTGGTCGTCGTCGGCGGGGGCTTCGTCGGACTCGAGGCGGCCGCCGCCGCCCGCGCCCGGGGCCTGGAGGTGACCGTGGTCGAGGCGGCCGACCGGCTGATCGCCCGCGCGGTCGCGCCCGTCGTCTCGGCGTTCTACGCGCAGGCGCACGAGCGCCGCGGCACGCGCGTGCTGCTGGACAGCGGCGTGGTGGCCTTCCGCGGCGAGGGGGGGCGGGTGGCCGGCGTCGTCCTCACCGACGGCACCGAGCTGCCGGCCGACCTGGTCATGGTGGGCGTGGGCGTCATCCCGCGCACGGAGCTGGCCGAGGCCATCGGGCTGGAGTGCGAGGGCGGCATCGTCGTGGACTGGTACGCGCGGACCAGCGTGCCGACCGTCGTCGCCGCGGGTGACTGCACCGTGCTGCCCCACCCGGTCACGGGCGAGGGCCGGGTGCGCCTGGAGTCGGTCAACAACGCCGTCACCCAGGCCACGACGGCGGCGGCCACGCTGACGGGCCGGCTCGAGGCCGCGCCGAACGTGCCGTGGTTCTGGTCCAACCAGGGTGACCTGCGGCTGCAGATCGCCGGACTGTCCACCGGGTTCGACGACCACGTCGTCCGGGGCGAGCCCGACAGCGAGCGGTTCTCGGTGCTCTACTACCGCGAGGGGCGGCTGCTGGCCGTGGACGCGGTGAACGCACCGGGTGACTACATGGCGGTGCGCCGGGCCCTGACCCAGGGGGCGACGATCCCCGCCGACCGGGCCGCCGACACGACCACCCCACTCAAGCAGCTGCTGCTCGCGGCGGCCTGAGCCGGCAGCAGCGGCCGGGGCATCCGCCCGCCGTCACCGGCCGGCGAGCCACCGGTCCAGCCAGCCCAGTGCCGCCCGCCAGGCCTCCCGCGCCGCTTCGGGGTGGTAACGGTCGGGGTTGGTGTCGTTGTGGAAGGCGTGACCGGCGCCCTGGAGCACCACGGGCTCGAAGGTCTTCCCGTGCTGCTCCATCGCCGCTCGGATGGACGGGAGCATCGAGGTGATCCGCTGGTCGGTCTCGCCGTAGACGGCCAGCACCGGCGCGCAGATGCCGGCGACGGCGTCGGTGTCGGGGATCGGGCCGTAGAAGGGCACGCCGGCGGCCAGGCGCGGCTCCTGGGTGAGGGTGCGCCAGGCCACCCCGCCGCCGTAGCAGAAGCCCAGGATGCCGATCCGGTCCGCGCGCACGTCCTCGCGCTCCGCGGCCCAGCCGACCGCGGCCCGGACGTCGGCCACGACGTCCGCCCCGTCGATCGTGGCCAGGGCGGCGACGACCTCCTCCTGCGTGGCGAAGGCGCCGGTGCCGCCCCGCCGGGACAGCAGGTCCGGCGCCACGGCGACGTAGCCGGCTGCTGCGAGCCGCCGGGCGGTGTCGGTGATGTACGGGACGAGCCCCTTGTTCTCGTGGATCAGCACGACGGCCGGTATCGGCCCCCGGTCGCCCCGCGGCCGGGCCACGTACGCCTCCTGCTCGCCGGCCGCCGCCGGGATCCGGACGGTGCGCGCGTCGACGTCGGACTCCGGGACGTGCACCGCCGGATCACCCGGGTAGCCGCCGAGGTCGTCGGCCCGCGCGCTCGCCCCTCCCCCGGGCAGACCGGCGTCCTCCTCCAGCTCGGACTCGATGTAGCTGCGCAGGTCCATGACCCGGTCTCCTCCCGGTGCCGCGGCCGCCGACGACGCGGCCGGCGATGTCGGCGGCTCAGATGACGAAGGCCTCCGTGGCCTCGGGGGCGAACAGCTCCTCGGGCGCGTACCGCCGGCGGGACAGCCCCTGGTCGGAGTGGTAGCGCAGGAAGGTCTCCAGCACGTGCCGGTTGGCCTCGAGGCCGTAGGACCAGTAGTCCTCGCCGAGCAGCGACCGGGCCTCCTCCAGCCCCGGGATCAGCCACGGCAGCATGACCCGCAGCGCCGAGGCGTCGTACAGCTCGGCCATGGCCTTCCGCTTGGCCAGCTGGAGCGCCTTGGTCAGCGACTGCGCCACCCACCGGTGCTGCTCGTACACGTCCCGCCGGATGACGACCACGTGCATGATCGGGAAGATCCCGGTGCGGGCGAAGTACTCCTTCTCCGCGGCGACGGGGTCGGCGAACAGCCGCCGCACCGGGCCGCCCGGCACGAAGGACGACGGCACGCGCGGCCCCTGGAACGCGTGGATCTCGCCGGACGCCAGCATCGCCGAGAGGGTCTTGCCCTTCCCGATGGGCTGGATGCGGATGCGCTCGCCGAGGTCGACCGCGGCCTTCTCGATCCGGCCGGGCGTCTCCTGACCCCCGGTGCGGTACTCGACCGAGTCGACCGGCACCCCGTGGTGGTCGGCGAGCGTGCCGCGGATCCAGACGTTGGCTGTCAGCTGCCACTCGGGCGTGCCGACGACCCGGCCGCGCAGGTCCGCAGGGGTCTCGATGCCCGAGTCCACGTTGACGAAGATGCCCGCGTGCCGGAACTGCCGGGACGTGTAGACCGGCAGCGCCACGAACGGGGGGTCGTCGGAGTCCAGTGACTTCACGTAGGAGGACATCGACATCTCGGCGACCTCGAACTCCCGGTGGCGCAGCATCCGGAAGAAGGTCTCCTCGACCGGCAGCCGCAGGTAGGTGAGGTCGATGCCGTCCGGGCGGACGGTCCCCTCCTCCAGCGCGCGGGTGCGGTCGTAGTCGCCGCAGGCGAACGTCAGGTGCAGCCTCGGCACGCCGGCCCCTAGCGCCCAGCGGCGGCGAGACGCGCGTCCAGCCGGGGGTAGACGCGGCGGGCGTTGTCCTCGAACACCGCCTGCTGCTGCTCCGCGGACAGCCCGGCGGCGTCGAGGTACTGCTTGGTGTCGTCCCAGGCGATGCCGGTCTCCGGGTCGGCGCCGCGGACGGCGCCGAGCATCTCCGAGGCGAACAGGATGTTCTCGGCCGGGATCACCCGGGTCAGCAGGTCGATGCCCGGCTGGTGGTAGACGGCCGTGTCGAAGAAGACGTTCCGCAGCAGCGTGGACGGGTCCGGCCGGCCCATCCGCATGGCCAGGCCCCGGTAGCGGCCCCAGTGGTAGGGGATCGCGCCGCCGCCGTGCGGGATCACCAGCCGCAGCGTCGGGAACCGCTCGAACAGGTCGCCCTCGAGCAGCTGCATGAACACCGAGGTGTCGGCGTTGAGGTAGTGCGCCCCGAGGGCGTGGAAGACCGGGTTGCACGAGCTCGACACGTGCACCATCGCGGGCACGTCGAGCTCGACCAGCGCCTCGTACACCGGGAACCAGTACGGATCGGTCATCGGCGGCGACGTCCAGAACCCGCCGGAGGGGTCCGGGTTGAGGTTGGCGCCGACGAAGCCCAGCTCCTCGATGCAGCGGCGCAGCTCGGTGACGACGTCGTCCAGCGAGGCGCCGGGGGTCTGCGGCAGCTGGCCGACGCCGGCGAAGGTCTGCGGGTACAGGTCGGCCACCCGGGCGACCAGGTCGTTGCTCGCCCGTGCCCAGCCGACCGCCGTGGCGGGCTCGGGCACGTGGTGCTCCATGCCCGACGCCTTGGGGCTGAAGATCATCACGTCGCCACCGCGCTCGCGCAGGATGCGCAGCTGGTTGCCCTCGACGCTGTCGCGCAGCTCGTCGTCGCTGATGCTCTCCAGCTGCGGCGCGGCCGAGCCGCTCTGCAGGGCGGCGAGCTGCGCGTCGCGGAAGCGCTGCAGCTGGGCCGGGGCGGTCGTGTAGTGACCGTGGCAGTCGATGATCAACGCGGGGGCTCCTGCTCGACGTAGGTCAGTCCCTTGGCGGCCAGCGGCTCACGCATGCTGTTCATGTCCAGACCGAGCTCGCCGTTGCGGTAGCGCTCCCGGATGCCCGCCTCGCGCTTCTCCCGCGCCCGGGCGGCCTCGAGCACGTCGGCGGCCCGCTCCCGCGGGACGACCACGACGCCGTCGTCGTCGGCGACGACCACGTCACCGGGCTCGATCCACTGGCCGGCGCAGGCGACGCCGACGTTGACGCTGCCGAGGGTCTCCTTGACGCAGCCGAACGCCGAGACGTGCCGCGACCACACCGGGAATCCCATCTGCGTCAGGTCGGCGACGTCGCGGACCCCGGCGTCGATGACCAGGCCCCGCACCCCGCGCGCGGCGACGGAGGTGGCCAGCAGGTCACCGAAGTAGCCGGCCTGCGACGGGGAGGTGGGGGCCACCACGAGGACGTCGCCGTCCTGGCACTGCTCGACTGCGACGTGGATCATCCAGTTGTCCGCCGGCGGCACGCTGACCGTCACCGCCGTCCCGGCGACGCGGGCGCCCGTGTAGATGGGGCGCAGCGCCGGGTCGAGCAGGTGGGTGCGGCCCTGCACCTCGTGCACGGTGGAGACGCCCAGCTCGGCCAGGCCGTCGACCGCGGCGCGGTCGGCCCGGGCGATGCCCGTGACGACGACGTGCCCCCGCGTCGTACTCATGCGTCGCCCCACGGCTTGAGCGAGATGTGCAGGGCGTCCTCGCCGGTCTCGCCGGCCAGCGCGCGGATGGCGTGGTCGACGTCCTCCAGGCCGAAGCTGTGCGTAGCCAGCCGCTCCAGCGGGAAGCGGTGCGAGGCCAGCTGGTCGAGCGCGAGCTCGACGGACCGGTAGCTGTGCCCGCGGGCGCTGGCCAGCTGGATGCTCTTCTCGGTCATCTTCTTCAGCGGGAAGTCCGGGAACGCGGCCTCCTCGCCCTGGGTGACCATGATCCCCTCGCGGCGCTTGAGCGCGTCGATGCCGAGCAGGACCGGCGCGGTGCCCGCCCCGGAGGTGCAGTCGAGGACGACGTCCACGCCCTTCCCGCCGGTCAGCTCCATCACCCGTTCGAGCGGGTCCTCCTGCTGGACGTCGATCACCGCGTCGGCGCCGAGGTCCCGGGCGAGCCCCAGCCGGGTGGCGTCGCGGGTGGTGCCGCTGACAACGATCAGCGAGGCGCCGGCCTGCTTGGAGGCCACCACCTGGGACAGGCCCTGCTGGCCGGGCCCCTGGATGAGCACGGTCTTGGCGTAGCCCACCTTGCCGGCGTTGAGCGCCCACTCGATGCCGTTGGACAGTGGGGTGACCAGGCCGGCGAGCTCGGCGGTGACGCCCTCGGGCACCTTGTGGGTGACCGCGTTCCACGGCAGGTACATGTACTGGCTGAACCCGCCCCACAGCCGCCCCGGGTTGTTCGAGGAGGTGTAGCCGTAGCGGCGGGCGTCGGGGTTGGTGCGCCAGTCGGTGAGCTCGCAGTGCCGGTACTCGCCGGCCCGGCACCACTCGCAGTGCATGCAGCCGACGTAGTGCTCGACGAAGATCCGGTCACCCTCGCGCAGACCGTGGATCCGCGACCACTGCGCACCGGCCCTGGCGACGATGCCGATGTTCTCGTGGCCCATGATCACCGGCTCGTCGATGGTGGGCTTGCGGTAGAGCTTCACGTCGGTGCCGCAGATGCCGGCCACCTCGATCTTGAGCAGCGCCGCGTCGTCCGCGATCTCGGGCATCGGGAACTC
>JALYNA010000503.1 GCA_030773455.1 Actinomycetota bacterium | reverse complement strand
GGGCGGCGTCGAGCTCCGCGCCGGCCAGCCCGATGCGCGGCACCAGCGCCAGCACCGCCGCGTCGTCGGCCAGACCAGCGAGCAGGTCCGCGTAGGCCCCGGCAGCCGCGGCGACCAGCTCGTCGGTGACCGGTCCGGGCAGCACGTGCCGCCGGTCCGGGCCCAGCGGGAAGGGCGCGATCAACCGGGCGGGCAGGGTGAGCGGCTCGTCGCTGGGGGTGGGCGAGTGCACCCGCTGCGGCAGCGGCAGGGGCACCGGCCGGCCGGCGTCGTCCAGCGGCACCACCCAGGTCAGCGTCCAGGCCCGGCGGTCGCGCTCCTCGACCGGCCGGCCGGCCAGCAGCTCCCCGGGCAGCACGCCGTCCCGCCGCACCAGCCGCCAGGTCGTCGTCCGGTCGCCGTCGGCCAGCAGCGCTCGGGAACCGCCGTACCGCACCGCCAGCGGGCGCACCGTCCCGTCGAGGACGACGTCGACCGCGGCGAGCCCGGGCAGCGCCAGCAGCAGCTCGGGCTCGAGCTGGTCCAGGGCGGTCCGGACGGCGGCCCGCGACCCGGCGCGCAGCGGCAGCACCACCTCGGTGGCGTAGCCCTCCGGCGGCGTCCCCCCGGCCGGCCACGGCAGCCGCAGCACCGGCACGGCGCCGTCCCGGCGGGCCAGCTCCCCGGTCAGCGCGGGGACGGCGGCGACCTGGGCGCGCGTGCGGTCGGCGCTGAACGCCACGCCGCCGGCGGTCGAGTGCACCTCGGGTGCGTCGGTGACGGCCAGCACCGCGGCGAAGCCCACCCCGAACCGGCCGACCGTCCCCAGCTGGTCGCGCTTGGCCGAGGCGCGCAGCGAGGCCAGGCCCTGCACCCCGGCGGCGTCCAGCGGAGCGCCGGTGTTGGCCGCGCGCAGCACCTCTCCCCCGGCGTCGTCGTCGGCCAGCTCCAGCCGCAGCCGCCCCGGCACCCCGGCCCGGGTGGCGGCGTCCGCGGCGTTCTGCGCCAGCTCGACCAGCAGCTGGTCCCGGTAGCCGCCGCGGACGAGGTCCTCCTCGGCGTTGGCGTCCTCCCGGAAGCGGGCCGGGGAGTCGGCCCAGACGGCGAGCACCCGGCGCCGCAGCCCGGCGGTGTCGAAGGGGTCGGCGCCCGGGTCGTCCACGGCCGAGGCATCGAAGGGGTGCGGCACGACCGTCAGCATGGCAGCGGCGCGGAGGGGTACCCCCCGCTGCGTGTCCGAGATCGACGTCTCCCGCTACCGCTTGCAGGCCCTCCCCGATGACCACTCCGACGAGGACTGGGACGACGACGGCGAGCTGTTCGGCCCCGACGGCGAACGGATCGAGACCTGGCGGGAGGGCTACCCCTACCAGGAACGGCTGGGCCGGAAGGAGTACGAGCGGGAGAAGCGGCGGCTGCAGATCCAGCTGCTGCGGCTGCAGGGCTGGGTCAAGGACACCGGCCAGCAGGTCGTCGTCCTCTTCGAGGGCCGCGACGCCGCCGGCAAGGGCGGCACCATCAAGCGCTTCACCGAGCACCTCAACCCGCGCGGGACCCGGGTGGTCGCGCTGGACAAGCCCTCGGAGCGCGAGCAGACCCAGTGGTACTTCCAGCGCTACGTCGCCCACCTGCCGGCCGCCGGGGAGATCGCCCTGTTCGACCGGTCCTGGTACATCCGCGCCGGCGTGGAGCGGGTGATGGGCTACTGCACCGACGAGCAGTACCGGCGGTTCATGCGCCAGTGCCCGGAGTTCGAGCGGATGCTCGTGGACAGCGGCATCCGGCTGGTCAAGTTCTGGTTCTCGGTCTCCCGGCGGGAGCAGCGGACCCGGTTCATCGTGCGGCGGATCGACCCGGTGCGGCAGTGGAAGCTCTCCCCCACCGACCTGGCCTCGCTGGACCGCTGGGACGACTACACCGCGGCCAAGGAGGCGATGTTCGCCGCCACCGACACCGACTGCGCCCCGTGGACGGTGATCAAGAGCAACGACAAGAAGCGGGCCCGGCTCGAGGCGCTTCGTTACGTCCTGTGCTCGACGCCCTACGAGGGCAAGGATGAGGCGGTGGTCGGCCGGCCCGACCCGAAGATCGTCGTGGCCGCGGCGGACGTGCTGGAGTCCGACCGGGAGGCGCTCGAGCGGGAGGAGCTGGCCGCGGCCCGCTGACCCCCGGCCGTCCCGCGACGTCGGCCACCGGTCCGTAGCCTCCGGTCCCATGTCGCTCGCCGAGCAGTTGGACGGCGGCCGGAGCCGCGCCGCCGAGACGTTCGAGTCGACGAACCCCGCCACCGGCGCGGTCGTCGGCGTCTTCCCGGTCCACGACGCCGAGGCGGTGAGGCCACACCGTCGAGCGGGCGCGCACCGCCGCCGCGGCGTGGGCCGCCCTCGGCTTCGACGGCCGCCGGCAGCGTCTCGCCGCCTACCGCGGCCACCTCGCCCGCCGGATGCACGAGTTGGCCGACCTGGTGCACCGGGAGAACGGCAAGCCGCACGCCGATGCGATCCTCGAGATCACCCTGGCCGTCGACCACCTGGCCTGGGCCGCTGCGCACGCCCGGAAGGTGCTCGGCCCGCGGCGGGTCAGCCCGGGGCTGCTGGCGGCCAACCACGCGGCCTGGCTGGAGTATCAGCCGCTCGGCGTCGTCGGCGTCATCGGCCTGTGGAACTACCCGGTGTTCACCCCGATGGGCTCGATCGCCTACGCACTGGCCGCCGGCAATGCCGTCGTCTTCAAGCCCTCGGAGCACACGCCGGCCATCGGCGTGTGGCTGGCCGAGGCCTGGCGGGCCGCCGTCCCCGACGCCGGCGGCAAGGACGCGATGATCGTCGACGACGACGCCGACGTGGCCGCCGCCGCGGACGCCGCCGTGTGGGGCGCGATCAGCAACGCGGGGCAAACCTGCATCGGCATCGACCGGGTCTACGCCACCGAGCGGGTCTACGACGCCTTCGTCGCGGAGGTCACCGGAAAGGTGCGCGCGCTGCGGCCGGGCTCCGACGACGCCGCCGCGTACGGCCCGATGACGATGGCGGCCCAGACCGACGTCGTCCGCCGGCACCTCGACGACGCGCTGGCTGCCGGCGGCCGGATCGCGGCCGGCAGCACGGTGGAGGGCCGCCTGGTGGCGCCGACGGTGCTGCTCGACGTCCCGGAGACCTCCGCCGCCGTCCAGGAGGAGACCTTCGGCCCCACGCTGACCATCACGCGGGTCCCCGACGCCGAGGAGGCACTGGAGCGCGCGAACGCCAACACGCACGGCCTGGCCGGCGCGGTGTTCTCCCGGTCGAAGGCGCGGGCCATGGACCTCGCCCGCCGGATGAGGAGCGGCATGACGTCGGTGAACTCGGTGCTCACCTTCGCCGCGGTGCCGGCGCTGCCCTTCGGCGGCGTGGGCGAGAGCGGCTTCGAACGGATCCACGGCGAGGACGGGCTGCGCGACTTCACCCGGGCCAAGGCCATCACCCGCCAGCGCTTCGGGCTGCCGGTGGACCTGATGAGCTTCGGCCGGCCGGCCGCGGCCGCCGACGTGCTGGCCCGCGTGATGGGCCTGGTGCACGGCCGGCACCGGTGAGGCAGCCGGCTGTCTCCATCGCGAGGGAGGCGGCCGGTCAGCCGTGGGCCTGGGCGGCCGCGGCCTCCTCGCGGTCGGTCGGCAGCGCGGTCGGCGCGACCCTCCTCGGGGCCCGGCGGATCGAGATGGACGCGGCCGCGGCCACCATGCACAGCCCTCCGGCGAGGAACCACGCCAGGTCGTAGGAGCCGGTGACGTCGCGGATCACGCCGCCGCCGAAGGCCGCGAACGCCGACCCCACCTGGTGGGAGGCGAAGACCCAGCCGAAGACGACGGGCGCGCGGGCGCCGAAGTGCTCGCGGCACAGCGCGAGGGTGGGCGGCACGGTGGCCACCCAGTCCAGGCCGTAGAACACGATGAACGCGATCATGCTGACGTGCAGCTCCGGCCCGAACAGGGGCGGCAGCAGGAACAGCGAGAAGCCGCGCAGCCCGTAGTAGGCGAGCAGCAGCACCCGCGGGTCGACCCGGTCGGTCAGCCAGCCGGAGAGCACCGTTCCGGCGATGTCGAAGATGCCGACGACGGCCAACAGCCCCGCCGCCGTCGTCACCGGCATCCCGTGGTCGTGCGCGGCCGGGATGAAGTGCGGCTGCACCAGGCCGTTGGTCGACATCCCGCAGATGAAGAAGCCGACGGCCAGCAGCCAGAACGGCCTCGTGCGCGAGGCCTGCACCAGCCCGCGCACCGCCGTGCGCGCCGCGCCGGTGCGCACCGAGGCCCTGTCCTCCGCGATGCGGTCGTCGGCCGCCGTTCCGCCGAAGGGGAGGACGCCGAGGTCGCGCGGCCGGTCACGCAGCAGCCACAGCACCAGGGGGACGACGGCCAGCGCCGCGGCGGTGGTGCCCAGCGACGCCGACCGCCAGCCCCAGGTCGTGTCGGCCCAGGCGACCAGCGGGAGGAACACCAGCTGCCCGGTCGCCCCGCCCGCAGTGAGGATCCCCGACACCAGGCCGCGGCGGGCGACGAACCAGCGGCCGGTCACGGTCGCGACCAGCGACAGCGCCATCGACCCGGTGCCCAGGCCGACGAGGAAGCCCCACAGCAGGACCAGCTGCCAGCTCGCCGTCATGAAGACCGTGAGCCCGCTGCCGGTGGCGGTCAGCAGCAGGCCGCCGACGACGACCCGGCGGATGCCGAAGCGCTCCATCAGCGCGGCGGCGAACGGCGCGGTCAGCCCGTAGAGGGCCATGTTGACCGCGACCGCGGCGGAGATCGTCGTGACCGACCAGCCGAACTCCGCCCGCAGCGGGTCGATGAGCACGCCGGGCACCGCCCGGAACGCTGCGGCGCCCACCAGCGCCAGGAAGGTCACCGCGGCGACCCACCAGGCCGGGTGGATGCGGGGCCTGCGCGGCGCGGCGGTGCTGGTCACGACGACGAGCATGGCGGACGCCGCGGACGGCGGGACAGCGGCCCGGCAGCCGACGGGCGCGGGTCCGGCCTGGCCGGCACTCGCTCACCCGATGTGACGGGAGACTCGCCCCGGGTGGGACCACGCCCGGTCCATCTCTGGTTGAGTACTACGTACCGGCGCCGCCCTCGCTCAACCGGAGCGGCAGGAATCGACGTCGGGCTGAGGCTGCGCCACCTCGGTGCGCCCGGCTGACCGACGTCTCGCCGACGATGCGAGCCCGCCCTGCCCCGTGCAGTTGTGCCGGCGCTCGCGCTCGCCGAGGTGCTCGTGCGGCCACTCGAGCGTCGAAGGACTCCATTGACCTCCATCAGCAACTCCCCCGCCTCCTCCGAGGGCGGCGCCCGTCGCCGTCGCGGCGGACGCGGCCGCGGCACGCGCCCGGCCGGTGAGCAGCAGGGCCAGAACCAGAACCGCCCGGCGCCCGCCGCCGTCCCGGCCCCGGTCGTCGTGCCGGTCGGCGCCGATGCCACCGTGCTCCCGACCGACGCCACCTTCGCCGACCTCGGCGTCCCCGCTCCGCTGGTCGAGGTGCTCTCGGCCAGCGGCATCACCGCCCCGTTCCCGATCCAGGTGGCCACGCTGCCGGACACCCTCGCCGGGCGTGACGTGCTCGGCCGCGGGCGCACCGGCTCGGGCAAGACGCTGGCCTTCAGCCTGCCGCTGGTCGCCCGCCTCGCCGCCTCCGACAGCCGCCGGCAGGCCAAGCGCCCGCGCGCGCTGGTGCTGGTGCCGACCCGCGAGCTGGCCAACCAGGTGCTCGCGGTCGTCTACCCGCTGGCCCGGGCGCTGGGCATGAAGGCGACCACCGTCTTCGGCGGCGTCGGCCAGAACCCGCAGGTGCAGGCCCTCGCCGGCGGGATCGACGTCCTCATCGCCTGCCCCGGCCGGCTCGAGGACCTCATCGGCCAGGGCCACTGCGACCTGTCCGCCGTCGAGATCACGATCCTCGACGAGGCCGACCACATGGCCGACCTGGGCTTCCTGCCGGGCGTCAAGCGGCTCATGGACCGGACGCCGAAGAGCGGGCAGCGGCTGCTGTTCTCCGCGACCCTGGACAACGGCGTCGACGTGCTGGTCAAGCGGTACCTGTCCAGCCCCACCACGCACTCTGTCGACCCGGCCGTCGCGCCGGTCTCGACCATGACGCACCACGTGCTCCGGGTGGAGGCCGCCGACAAGCCGGCCGTCGTCCGGGAGCTCGCCTCGGGGCTGGGCCGCAGCGTGCTGTTCACCCGCACCAAGCACCAGGCCAAGAAGCTGGCCAAGCAGCTGACCGCGGCCGGCGTCCCCGCCGTCGACCTGCACGGCAACCTCAGCCAGAACGCCCGTGAGCGCAACCTCGAGGCGTTCAGCACCGGGGAGACACGGGTGCTCTGCGCGACCGACATCGCCGCGCGCGGGATCCACGTCGACGACGTGGCCCTCGTCGTGCACGTCGACCCGCCGACCGAGCACAAGGCCTACCTGCACCGCTCTGGCCGGACGGCACGAGCGGGCGCCGGCGGCACGGTCGTCACCCTGGCCACCCCGGACCAGAACGGCGAGGTGCGCACGCTCGCCCGGCAGGCCGGCATCCGCCCCACGACCG
>JALYNA010000502.1 GCA_030773455.1 Actinomycetota bacterium | reverse complement strand
CCGCGGCCCTGGCCGGGGACCTCGACGGCGCGCTGCAGTGGGCCGATACCGCGCTGGCCGACGAGGCCGCCCCCGACCGGGCCCGCGCGGCCGGGGTCGCCGCCGCCGTCCTGGCCCAGCGCGGCCTGCTGACCCGCGCCGCGGGGCTGTGCCGGCTCGCCGGCGCGGAATGGGCGGGGTCGGCGGCGCTGGCGCTGCTGGCGACCGGCCAGCCGGACACGGCGGCCACCGTCCTGGAGGCGGCGCGCAGCAGCCCCGGGCTGCCCACGGTGCTGTCGGTGAGCGAGGAGCTGACCGCCCAGGGGGGTGCTCCAGTCGCTGCGCACGGGGAGGACGCCGCCGCGGACATCGCCGCCGCGCTCTCGACGCTGACCCGCGCGGCCGCACTCCTGGAGCCGGTGGGCCGCACCGCACTGCTGGTCGACTCCCCCGCCGCCCTCGCCGCACTGGTCGCGCTGCACAGCGGGGAGCTCGGCGTGGCCGAGTCGGTGCTGCAGCGGGCGGTCGACGCCGACCTCGGCGGCCCGCCGTGCCGTCGCCGGCACCGGCTGCTGCTGGCGTGGATCGCGATGCTGGCCGGCCGGGTGTCGCGGCGCGCGAGCAGATCGAGCGGGCGCAGGAAGGGGGCGGGCCGTTCGAGCCGCGCGACGACGTCGTCCTGCAGGCGGTGGAGGTCGGGCTGGCGCGGCGCAGCAGCGACCTGCCGGGGCTGGTGCGCGCGTGGGTGCGGGCCCGGGAGGCGGTGGTCCGATACCCCGTGGACCTGTTCACCCTGCTCCCGCTGGGTGAGCTGGTGGTGGCCGCGGCGCGGCTGCGGGACGGCGAGCGGCTGCGCCCGCACCTGGCCGAGGCGCAGGCACTCCTGGCGCGGCTGAGGGACCCGCAGCTGTGGGCGACGTCGCTGCACTGGAACGGCGCGCAGGCCGCGATCCTGGCCGACTCCCCGGATGCACTGCGGCCGCACGCGGCCGCGCTGGTGGCGGCGGCGCGGACCAGTCCCTACGCGGCCGCGCTGGCGGGGGCGGGACGGACCTGGCTGCGGGTG
This sequence comes from Actinomycetota bacterium, assembly GCA_030773455.1. Taxonomy (GTDB): domain Bacteria; phylum Actinomycetota; class Actinomycetes; order Mycobacteriales; family Geodermatophilaceae; genus Geodermatophilus. The sequence goes on along the minus strand of JALYNA010000502.1, from coordinate 5,691 downwards.
CTGTCGGGGGACGTTGACCCCGACGAGGTGGTCTCCGTGGGCGAGCAGCTCACCGCGGTGGGACTGGGCTGGGACGGTTCACGACTGGCCGGGCAGGCGGCGGCGCGGGCCACCGACCCGCGAGCCCGATCGGTGCTGCTGGGCTGCGCCCGGTCACTGGCCGACAGTGCCGGCTGCGAGACCGCCCCGTCGGTGCCGGTACCGCGGCCGGCCGGCGAGGGCACGCCGGCGGTGGTCACGGGGACTCTGAGTGACCGGGAGCGGGAGGTGGCCCGGCTGGTCGTGGCCGGGCAGACCTATCGCGACATCGGCGGGCGGCTCTACATCTCGGCGAAGACCGTCGAGCACCATGTGTCGCGGATGCGCCAGCGGCTGGGTGCGGGCACCCGGTCGGACCTGCTGGCCCGGCTGCGCGCCGAGCTCGCCGAAGAACCGGCCTGAAAGAGGACGCCGTCCTCCCCACCCCTCGGAGAAGGACCCCCTGCCCCCCACCGCTCGCAGGCTCGCGGCGGGACCCTGCAGGCGGCCAGCGGGACACGGGACGGTGCCACTCCTGGGTGACCTCGCGGCCGCGGTGTGTGGACCCGTCGCGGGGGCCGGAGGCCTCCCGACGGGACATGGGCAGCGGCTCAGCCTGACCGGGGACGGCAGGTGGCCGCGGTGTCGCCCGGTAGGGCGACGGCGTCATGGCCTCAGGCGGTGAGGACGACGCAGGCTGGGCAGACGTCACGGGCCGGCGTCGGCCAGGGCTGCTCGACGTCGACGCGGGCCGGCGAGCCGCAGACTGTGAGCTCGCACGCGCCGTCGACCTCGGTGGTGGGGCGGTGCAGCTCGACGGCGTGCCAGAGGGCGGACGTCGGGCCGTGGGCGCGGCTGCGGGCGGCGACGACGGTGGGGGCGACGGTGGGGGCGCTCATGCTGACCACTGTCGGCAGAACGCCGCCGCGGGGTTACGGCCCTCACCCCCCGACTCACCCCGAGGGGTGAGCCGGGGCACCCGTGGGCGGGTCCGGCCGGCCGGGGGCAGGATCGGAACATGGAGCTGACCAAGCACGGCCATTCCTGCGTCGTCCTCAGCGAGGACGACCGGCGGCTGGTCATCGACCCCGGAGCGTTCACCGACCCGTCGGCGCTGGACGCGGCGAGCGCGGTCCTGGTGACCCACGAGCACCCGGACCACTTCGCGTCTGACGTCCTGCGCGCGGCCATGGACGCCGACCCGGCCCTGCAGGTGTGGACCAACGGGTCGGTGGCCGGTCAGCTGGACGGCGCGGCCGGGCGAGTGCACGTAGTGGGAGACGGCGACGCGCTCACCGTCGCCGGCTTCGACGTCACCGTGCACGGGGAGCTGCACGCGGTCATCCACCCGGAGCTCCCGCGCGTGGGGAACGTCGGTTTCCTGGTCGGCGGCGTGGTGTTCCACCCGGGGGACGCGCTCACGGTCCCCGCCGAGCCGGTGACCACGCTACTGCTGCCGATGCACGCGCCGTGGTCGAAGACCGCCGAGGTGATCGACTACGTGCGCGCCGTGGACGCCGACCAGGCGTACGCCATCCACGACGGGCTGCTCAACGACGCCGGCCTGGGCATCGTCACCAGCCTGCTGGGCGAACGGGGGCCGGGGACGCCGACCCCGTTCAGCCGGCTGGCCTCGGGGGACTCGGTCGAGCTCTGAGCCCCCCGGGGACCGGCGTCAGCGGACGGCGCGGTTGCGACCACCCGCCGCGCCCTCGGCGATGCCGATGAGCAGGACGGCGGCGATGAGGGCGAACAGGAAGCCCCAGAAGTTCAGCTCGGTGATCGAGCCGACGTTCAGCCAGTCGGCGATGAGGCCGCCGATGATGGCGCCCACGACGCCGAGCAGCATGGTCGCGAGGATGCTCATCCGCTGCTTGCCCGGCTTGATCAGGCGGGCCAGCGCCCCGATGACCAAACCGACCACGATAAGTCCGAGGATCTGGATCACGTGCCCCTCCTAGTGCCTGCGGGGCGTACCTGAGCGGACGCCCGAACAGCTGGACCGGTACCCGCAAGATCACAGTGACACACGCAGGCGCAGGTGCACAGGACTCACGGCGCGGGCAGCTGCTCCACGTGCGCGGGCAGGCGGTCCAGCTCACCGTCCACCGTGCGCTGCACCATCTCCCGCACACCGCCGCGCATCAGGCGCTGGGTGAGCCGCTGGGTCAGCCGCCCGCCGGAGTGCGGCTCGTGTCCCACGGTGATGGTCACGCGGGTGGCGCGGGGCCCAGCATCGGCGAGCTCGATCGTCGTCGTCCAGGTCTCGGGGGTCAGCGTCAGGCAGGTGGTGACCCGCTCCGGCGGCACCCACTCGACGATCTCCCCCCGCGGTGCGCCGGCCGGCGGCGGGACGCCGGGGTCGAGGCGGCCGGGCACGCAGACGAACCGGGTCCCGGGGCGCGGCGCGCCCCGGCCGTCGACGACGTAGGAGACGTCGCAGACCGCGCAGTAAGGCTTGAGGACCGCGAGCGCCTCCCACACCCGGCGCCGCTCGTGGGGCACCTCGCGGCTACCGGTGACGATGACCGGCTGGGGCATGGGACCTCCGGGGACGACGGGGAGCGGCGCCGACGGTAGCCCGCGCTCAGCGGCCGCTGACGGAGACCTCGAACTCGACCTGGCTGACGTCGGGCCGCAGCCGGGAGAAGCTGTGCACGAGCGGGTGACCGGCGCTGTCGCGGACCGTCGTCCGCACCACCAGGAGCGGCGAGCCGGCGACCACCTGCAGCAGGTCGGCCTCGTGGGGTCCCGCGGTGCCGACGTCGACGACGATCCGCGCGTGGGCGAGGTCGGCCGAGTACTCCCGCCGCAGGAACTGGTAGAGCGAGCCCTGGCTCAGGTCCGCCTCGGCCGCCCGCGGGTACGTGGCGGCCGGCAGGAAGCTGTGCGCCACGTGGTTCGGTGCGCCGTCGACGCTGCGTAACCGGACCAGCTCGACGACGTCGGTCGCGGGCTCCAGGCCCAGCTCGGTGGTGACCGGCGGCTGGACAGGGACGATCCGCTGGGTGAGGACCGTGGTCCCCACCTGGGCGCCCTGCTCGGTCATCACCGAGCTCCACCCCGCGATGCGGTGCACGAAGCTTTCGCGGTACTCGTGGCGGATCGCCGGGCGGGTGACGTAGGTGCCCCGGCCCTGCTCGCGCACGAGGTGGCCGTCGGCGACCAGGCCGTCGACCGCGCGGCGCAGCGTGATCCGGCTGACCCCGTACTCCTCGCACAGCACCGGCTCGGGCGGCAGCAGCGTGTGCTCGGGGAGCGCGGACACCCGGCGCCGGAGGTGCTCGCGGACCGAGAGGTACTTCGGTCCGGACACCGCGTTGCTCACCCGACCAAAGGTACTGGATACGTAGACGTCTGGTCATCTGAGACGTCTGTCCCCCGGCTGTGTCGCCGGCCCGCTGCCCAGGGGCCGCTGTGCAGCGCCGGCCGGTACCACACAATGATGTGGTGTCTCGGCGTCCTCGCCCGGCCCCTGCCTGACGGAGCCGGGCGCCGGAGGGCGCCGTGGAACTGGGGGACCGTCGTGGCCCGGGACCACCGTGCCCGCCAGTACGCCGCTACACACCAGCGGATCTACGACACCGCGATCCGGTTGTTCGCGGAGCGGGGCTACGAAGAGGTGCCGATCGCCCACATCGCCGCCGGGGCGGGGGTGTCGGTGCCGACCTTCTACGCCCACTACGCCGGCAAGGACGAGCTGATCATGGCGTTGCCCGACCCCGCCGAGGTCGAGGCGCTGATCGCGTCGGTACCGGCCGACCACCCGATCGGTGAGCGGGTGCGGGCGGTGATCCTCGTCTTCGTCCAGGGGATGGAGAGCGAGCGCCGATCCGACGCCCTGGCCCGGTGGCAGCTGATCGCCGCGACGCCCCGACTGCGCTACCGGGCGGCGGAGTTCGAGCGGGACGGCGCAGATGATCCTGGACGGGCTCTGCGACGGGCATCCGGAGTACCCCGCCGCCGCCGTCGTCGCCGCCCACCTCTCGGCCTACACGCAGGCGCTGCTGCGCTGGGCGGCGTCCGAAGGGGAGCTGCCGCTGGAGACCGTCGTGGACGAGGCCCTGGCCGCGCTGCGCGAGCTGTGAGCGTCACGGGGAGCGCAGCTCGACGACCGCCACCTCGGGCCGGGCGCCGATCCGCATCGGTGGACCCCAGAAGCCCGCGCCGGTCGTGACGTAGAGCTGGGTGTCGCCGACCCGGGACAGCCCCTGCACGGCCGGCTGGTCCAGCCGCACCGCGTAGTCGAAGGGCCACAGCTGGCCGCCGTGCGTGTGCCCGGACAGCTGCAGCGTCACCCCGGCCGCCGCCGCCTGCTCCACCTGCACCGGCTGGTGGGCCATGAGCACGACCGGGACGGCGTCGTCCCGGCCGTCCAGCGCGGTGTCGAGGTCGGCGCCGTGGCCGGGCAGGCCGGAGCGAAACGCCGTCCGGTCGTCGATGCCGGCCAGGTCGACCGACGCGCTGCCGCGCACGATCGGCACCCGATCGTTGCGCAGCACCCGGACGCCCATGCCGGACAGATGGCGCAGCCACGCGGTCGTGTCCACGAAGTACTCGTGGTTGCCCGTGACGAAGTAGACGCCCTGGTCGCTGACCAGGTCCGCGAGCGGGGCGGCCTCGTCGCGCAGCTCGGCCAGCTCGCCGTCGACCAGGTCGCCGACGATCGCCACGACGTCGGGCTGCTGGGCGTTGACGATCCCGACCAGCCGCTCGAACCGTCGTCCGCGGTACATGGCCGACAGGTGGCCGTCGGAGAAGGTGACGATGCGCAGCCCGTCGAGGGCCGGGGCCAGCCCAGGCAGGGTGACCGGCACCCGGCGGACGACGGGCGCGCTGTTGGCCAGGTAGGCGCCCGTGCCGGCCGTGCCCAGCGCCACCACGCCCGCGGTCGCCGCCAGCCCCCGCGCCAGCAGCAGCCGCCGCGAGGCGTCTGCAACATCGCGGTCCTGCCGGACCGCACCGCGGTGCACATCGTCGTCCTCCGGACGACCACCGCCTCCAGGTGCTGTCCCGACCGCCGTGGAGCCGCTGCCCGTGTCCCGGTCGGGGACCCTCCGGGCCCCGCGACCGGTCCACCCACCGCCACGTGCCGTTCCCGACTGGTGCGCGGCCACTGGCTCTAGGCGCTGCGCGGCGGCCCGACGGCGGAGGACGTAGGTGGCCACCCAGCGCACCGGCTCGAGGGCCAGCAGGGTCACGAAGAGGTAGAAGGCCAGACCCAGCCAGCTGAAACCCACCCACTGCAGCGCGGTGGCGGCGGGCGAGTCCTCGCGGCGCAGGAGCACCGCACCCATCGGCAGCAGGGCCAGGGCGACCAGCCCCAGGGTCAGCAGCCGCCGCGTCCGGCCCGGCCGGGTGGTGCTGCGGACCAGCCGCCACCACAGCAGCCCGTGCATGAGGAACAGGGCGAGGAGGACGACGGTGCCGAAACCCAGCAGGACGATCAGGGACAGGTCGAGCTCCTCGTCATCGCGGTGCGGGCCGCGACCGGCCCGTCCTCCCCGGACACGACGCTCCCGCGCCCCGCGGGGTTCCCGGCGAGGCTCAGCTTGCCGTTTAACCTCCGTGCCCTGCTGAGTTACATCAGTGTGATCCGGACTCTGGCATGAGGGCGGCCACCGCGTGATCCTTCGGAGTTGCGAGCTTCGAGGAAACGGCGGTGGCCGTGAT
>JALYNA010000501.1 GCA_030773455.1 Actinomycetota bacterium | reverse complement strand
GACGAGGACCCCTCGCTGGCCGTCCGCAACAACGGCGCAACGCCGCCGTCGGCGCAGCCGGCGCCGGCCGGACGGCGCGAGGCGCTGCTGGTCCTGGGCTTCGGCGGCCCCGAGGGCCCGGACGACGTGATGCCCTTCCTGGAGAACGTGACCCGAGGCCGCGGCATCCCGCGCGAGCGGCTGCTCGACGTCGCCCAGCACTACCAGCACTTCGGCGGGGTCAGCCCGATCAACGAGCAGAACCGGGCGCTGACCGCAGCGATCGAGAAGGAGTTCGCCGCCGCCGGGATCGATCTGCCGGTCTACTGGGGCAACCGCAACTGGGATCCCTACGTCGAGCACGTCTGGCGGCAGATGGCGGACGACGGCGTCGAGCACGTCTACGTCTTCCCGACGTCAGGCTTCGCGTCCTGGTCGGGGTGCCGGCAGTACCACGAGGACGTCGCCCGGGCCCGGTCGGTCATGACCGGCGCGGCGCCCGGCGGCGGGCCGACCGCGGAGAAGCTCCCGCACTACGGCGACCATCCCGGCTTCGTGCGGGCCAACGCCGACGCGCTCGCCGCGGCGCTGGCCGCCCTGCCCGGGGACCGGCGCGACGGCGCCCGGCTGGTCGCCACCGCGCACTCCATCCCGGACGCGATGGCCGCCGTCGCCGGGCCGACCGGCGGTGCCTACGCCGAGGAACTGCGGCACTCGGCCCGGCTCGTGGTCGACGCGGTGGTGCCCGGCCGGGAGTTCGACCTGGTGTGGCAGTCGCGCAGCGGACCGCCGTCCGTGCCGTGGCTCGAGCCGGACGTCAACGACCACCTGCGGGCGCTGGCCGAGAACGGCGAGCAGGCCGTGGTCCTGTTCCCGATCGGCTTCGTGAGCGACCACGTCGAGGTGATCTGGGACCTCGACAACGAGGCGCGGGAGACCGCCGAGGAGCTCGGCATGGCGTTCGCGCGAGCGGCCACCGCGGGCACGCACCCGGCGTTCGTCGCGATGGTGCGCGAGCTGGTCGAGGAGCGGCGGGCCGGGACGCCGCCGCGGCTGGGCACCAACTGCCCCGCGCACTGCTGCTTCGTCGCGAAGCCGGCCCGCCCGACCGCCTGACCTCCCGTTCTCCGGCGCGCGGGCGTCAGCCGGCGGGCCGGAGCAGGCCGTCCACGGCGGCGGCCACCGCTTCCGGGGCCTCGGACGGGATCTGGTGCCCGATCCCGGGCACGACGAGCGTCCGGGAGCGTCCGGACAGGGCGGCCAGCTGCTTCTGACCGGCCATCCACGTCCCGCCGGCACCCTCGCCGCGCACGAGCACCACGAGGGGCGGGTCGTCCTCCAACGCGGTCACCGACCGCGCCGCCTGCTCGATGTCGGCGAGGTCCAGCCGTTCCTCGGTCATCGCGACCTCTCCCAGGCTGGGTGCGCCCGGTGCCCCTGAGCACGCCGACGGAGGGGTCGAGCGCGTCGACGAACATCAGGCCGTCGACGCGGTCGGGGTGCCGGTGGGCGTAGACGCGCGCCGGATAGCCGCCGAAGGAGTGCGCCACCAGGACGACCCGCGCTCGATCCGCGGCGTGGTCGACGACGGCGTCCAGCTCGGCGTCGAGCTCGTCCGCGCCCCGGCCCGCGACCCGGGGAGCGCGCTGGCACCGGTGCCCGGCCGGTCGTAGCGGCAGACCCGCGCGCTGCCGGTGAGCGCCCGCTCGACCTCGATCCACTGCGCCGAGGTGGCGTCGTCCCCGATGCCGTTGACCAGGACCACCGCGGGGCCGTCGCCGGCGCACCACACCTGCTGCGACCCGTCGCCACGCCGACCTCCGCCGCGACCTCACCCGGGACCGTCTCGGTCCTCCCGGCGCAGGACGTCAGGACGACGCCGCACGACGTGAGGGCCGCGATCAGGACGTGCCGCCGATGACGCGGCGCCGTCACCGCGGGACGGCGTTGTAGGCGGCGGTGATCGCCTCACGGACGGTGTCGCCGAGCGGGCGCAGGGCGTCGTCGCGGGCGGCGGCCTGTCCGTGGGTGACCGCGCCGCCGGGAGCGTCGGTGAGCGCCAGGTCGAGCACCTGGGCCAGCCGCTGGGCCCGTGCCAGCAGCGACATCGCCAGCGGGTCGGTGCCCGGCGGCATCCCCGGGACGTGCGCCGCCTTCGCCAGCCCGGCCAGCAGCGCCGGCACCTCCGGGTGCGACCGCGCCAGGTCGAGGTCGGCCAGCGTCCGGGCCGCGTCTCCGACGGCGAGGTCCAGCCCGCCGGATACCGCGCGCAGCGACCCCTCGGCCGCCGGCGGTACCGGTGGGGCGCCGGCCAGGTCGAACGCCGTCCACTGCACCACCTCCAGGCCCAGTGGCTCGGGGACCAGCGCGAGCCGCTCGCCGACGGCGGCCTGCCCGGTCTCCAGCGCGAGCTCGGCGAGGCCCGGGACGCGCGGCAGCCCGCGCACGTCGCCGGGCACCGGCAGCACCAGCCGCACGCGGCGCTCGCCGGCGCCGCGGAGCGCGCTCAGCGCCCAGCCGAGGGGGACGGCCTCGTCGGTGCCGGGCAGGCCGGTCACCCGGTGCGCGGTGTCGCCGGCCAGGGCGTCGAGGGCGTCGTCGTAGGAGGCGCGGCCGGTGAGCCAGGCGGTCGCCCAGACCGCGAATCGGCCGGCGGGGAAGTCGTGCACCCGCCGAGGTTATGCCGACGTCCCGGCGGGCGACGCCGGCCGCGAGGGAGGCCGTGCTGCCGCCGGGGGATGCGAGGATGCCGCCGTGGACGCCTGGCTGTTGTGGCTGATCGCCTCGGGCCTGTTCGCCGCGGGGGAGATGACCAGTGGCGACCTGTTCCTGCTGATGCTGGCCGGCGGCGGGCTGGGCGGTATGACCGTCGCCCTGCTCGGCGGCCCGGTCGTGCTGCAACTGGTCACCTTCGTCGTCGTAGCCGCGCTGCTCCTGGCGCTGGTCCGCCCGCTGGCCAGGCGCCACCTGACCGAGCGCACCCCCGAGCAGCTGGACGGCGTCGCGGCCCTGGTCGGCCGGACCGCGCGGGTGACCCGGGACGTCGACGGGCACGGCGGGCGCATCCGCCTGGGTGCCGACGAGTGGACCGCCCGCAGTCAGTACGGCGGCGAGCGGTTCCCGGTCGGCTCGACCGTGCGGATCCTGCAGGTCGACGGCGCCACCGCCGTGGTCGGCGACGCCCTGGAGCTGGAGTGAGTCCCTCCCGCAGGTGATCGCGCCGCATCGTGACCCGGACGTCACCAGAGCGGTGCAGGATCGGGCGCGTACCCCGGAGAAGGGAGCGTTCCCGTGACGCCCGCACTGATCGCCCTCGTCGTGATCGCCCTGCTGGTGGTGTTCGTCCTCGCCAGGAGCGTGACGATCGTGCCGCAGGCGCAGGCCAAGGTCGTGGAGCGGCTGGGCCGATACAGCCGCACCCTCTCGCCGGGTCTGTCGCTGCTGGTCCCCTTCGTCGACCGCGTGCGGGCCACGATCGACCTGCGCGAGCAGGTGATCTCCTTCCCGCCGCAGCCGGTGATCACCTCGGACAACCTGCAGGTCGGCATCGACACCGTCGTGTACTTCCAGGTGACCGATCCGCGGCTGGCCGTCTACGGGATCGCGAACTACATCACCGGGATGGAGCAGCTGACCACCACGACGCTGCGCAACGTGGTCGGCGGGCTCAACCTCGAGGGCGCGCTGACCGGCCGCGACGGCATCAACAGCCAGCTGCGGGAGGTGCTTGACGGCACCACCGGACCGTGGGGTCTGCGCGTCGCCCGCGTCGAGATCAAGGCGATCGACCCGCCGGCCTCCATCCGCGACTCCATGGAGAAGCAGATGCGCGCCGACCGCGACAAGCGGGCGATCATCCTGCAGGCCGAGGGCGCCCGGCAGTCGGCGATCACCACCGCCGAGGGGCAAAAGGCCTCGGCGATCCTGTCCGCGGAGGGCAAGAAGCAGGCGGCGATCCTGGAGGCCGAGGCCGAGCGGCAGAGCCGGATCCTGCGGGCCGAGGGCGAGCGCGCCGCGCTGTTCCTGCAGGCCCAGGGGCAGGCCAAGTCCATCGAGACGGTGTTCCAGGCGATCCACGACGGCAAGCCCGACCAGGGGCTGCTGGCCTACCAGTACCTGCAGACGCTGCCGCAGATCGCGCAGGGCGACGCGAACAAGATGTGGATCGTCCCCAGCGAGTTCAGCAAGGCCCTGGAGGGCCTGGCCAAGCTGGGCGGTGCGGACGGCGACGGACGGTCCTGGATGGACGTCGACCCGTCCAGGGACGGCGCGAGCCGGCCGACTGCCGAGATGGACACGTCCGGGTGGTTCGAGTCGGCGCTGCCCCGGGCCGCCGACCAGCCCGAGGCGAGGATCGAGCTGTCGAGCATCGCCGACACCGCGCCCGCGGTGCCCTCGCCGCAGATGCCGCCGACGACGTCCCTGGCCCGCGCCGCCGAGCACGAGGCCGCGCAGCCGGGGCCGAGCCAGGACGACGCCGCCTCCGTGACACGTCCACAGGCATAGGAGGCAATGCATACGTCCGAGAGGGTCGGGGCGTATGCATTGCCTCCTATGCCTACGCCGGCCCCGCCCAGGGGCCCCGCCCTAAGCCTGCGAAGGGTGGGGAGGGCGGGGTCCTTAATCCTTGAGCAGGCCCTCGCGGAGCTTGGCCAGGGTCTGGCTGAGCAGCCGGGACACGTGCATCTGCGAGATGCCGATGTCGGCGGCGATCTGCGACTGGGTCATGTTGCCGAAGAACCGCAGGATGAGGATCCGTCGCTCGCGTGCCGGGATGGTGGCCAGCAGCGGCTGCAGCGACTCGCGGTACTCCACGCCTTCCAGCGCGGCGTCCTCCTCGCCGAGGGTGGCGGCGAGGGTGGGCGAGTCGTCCTCGCCGGAGAGCCGCTCGTCCAGCGAGCTGCTGCGGTAGGCATTGGCGACGGCGAGGCCCTCGAGCACCTCCGCGCGCGGGATGCCCAGGTGCTCGGCGAGCTCCGACGGCGTCGGCGCGCGGCCGTTCTTCTGCGCCAGTTCACCGACCGCCGCGTTCAGCGACAGGTGCAGCTCCTGCAGCCGCCGCGGGACGCGCACCGACCAGCCCTGGTCGCGGAAGTGCCGCTTGATCTCGCCGGTGATCGTCGGGACGGCAAAGGAGAGGAACTCCACGCCGCGGGTCGGGTCGAACCGGTCGATCGCCGCGATGAGCCCGAGGGTGCCGACCTGCAGCAGGTCGTCGAAGGGCTCACCGCGGTTGCTGAACCGGCGGGCGAAGTGCCGCACCAGCGGGAGGTGCTCCTCGACGAGGATCTCGCGCAGCCGCTCGCGGTGCGGGTCGTCCTTCTCCAGCGTGGCCAGCTCGGCGAACAGCGGCGCGGTCCGCTCGGCGCGACGCCGGTTCTCCGACATCGGCGGGGACCCGGCGGAGGCGGTGTCGGTCGACGCGATCCCGTCCTCGTCGCCCGAGCCGTCCTCCCCGGTCGTCGTGCCCTCGGTCGCGTCGTCGTCGGTCGCGTCGTCAGCGGCTGCGCCGGAACGACGCGGGCCGGCGGCGTCCGGCCGGGGGACGGCCTCGCTGCGCGGGTCGGGCACCACGACGGGATGCTCCTCGGACGCGACCTCTCCCTCCGTGCCCTGCGGGCCGGTCGGGACCTCGTCGTGGCGCAGGGTGTCCTCCTCGACGGTCTGGGGTTCCGGGGCTGCCGCTCCGGTCACCGCACGACCGAGACGTTCTGGCCCGACTCCCCGAGCAGCGGCTCCGGGTGCTGTCCCGGGAGGTACTTGTCCATGGAGATGACCGCGACCGCGGTGGTGCCGCCGTCGCCGGCCGGGACGGTGGCCTGCGTGGCAGGACCGGCCTCGACCTTGTCGACCAGCGTGTGCAGCACTGCCCACCCGAAGCCGTCGCGGGGCACGTCGGTGCCCTCGGCGGTCGGCACCCAGGCGTCGATGTGCAGGCCCTGGCGGGTGGTCTCGAAGACCACGGTCAGCCGGCGGTCCTCGGAGACGATCGCGGACAGCGTCGCGCACGCCTCGTCGACGGCCAGCCGGAGGTCCTCCACCGCGTCGAGGTCGTAGTCCATCCGCATCGCCAGGTCACCGGCCATGGCGCGCACGGCGGGCAGCTGGGTCGGGGTGGCGGGCACCCGCAGTTCCAGCCGTTCGGCGCGCCGCCGGTCCTGCGTGAGGGCACCCCTCGAGTCCACCATCCGTCGTCCGCTCCTCATCCTCGCTCCGCCACCGCGCGCCGGGGGCCGTGGAGACCCGGGTCCGCGCGGTTCGCACCCATCCTGCCCGACCGCCGCGGCGTCCTGCCCGGCCCCGTCGAGCGGTGTGCCGACGCGGAGGTGTACCCAGGCACCTGGCTGAGCCAAACCCAGGTCACGTGCCCGATCGGCGCGGTTGCAGGCACCTGGCCGCTGCGGTTCGCTGGCCAGGGATGAACGCCAGTCAGGAGAGCCCGCTGTCGGGGCCCGCACCAGGAGACGCCGGCGCAGCCGCGCTCATCGCGGCATTGGAGACCGCCTCCGCCGCCATCTGGTGCCTGGCCGGCCCCGCTCTCCAGCCGGTCTGGGCCAACGCCCGCGCCCGTGTCGTCGGAACGGCTCCCGAGGATCTCGCCTCGATCGCCGGGCGCCGCGTCGCCGAGCTGGCCGGCGCCGCCGCCCGCAGTGGTTGCGCCGACACGGTGCACGGCGACCCGGACCCCGACGGCCGTGCGCCGACCGTCGTGCTGCAGCCGCTGGACGTGCAGGGGCAGCCCGGCGTGCTCGTCGTGCTCGAGGCCGACCGGCCCGACTGCGGGTCCGCGACCGCCGACGCGACGGAGGGGGACGTCGTCGACCAGGTGCAGCACTCCCTGCTCCCCCCCGCGCTCCCGCTGCTCCCGGACGTGCGGCTGTCGGGCAGCTACCACCGCGCCAGCTCGGTGCAGGCCGCCGGCGGCGACTGGTACGACGCGGTCCCGCTCGGCCGCGGCCGGCTGGCGCTGGTCGTGGGTGACGCCGTGGGCCACGGCGTGCCCGCCGCCGGGGCGATGAGCCGCCTGCGCGGGGCCATGCGGTCGGTGGCGCTGCGCGACCCCTCCCCGGCTGCCGTCGTCGCCGCGCTCGACGCCTTCGCCGGCCAGATGGACGACGTCGAGGGCGCCTCGGTGTTCTACGGGGTACTCGAGGCGGCCACCGGGCGACTGACCTACGCCGCCGCCGGGCACCCCGCCCCGCTGCTCATCCTGGCCGACGGCACCGCGGAGTTCCTCCCGCTGGACCCCCGCCCGCCGCTGGGCAGCCTGCCCGGCGCGCCGAGTGTCGCGGCGACCGCGCAGCTGCCGCAGGGCGCCACGCTCGTGCTGTTCTCCGACGGCGCCGTCACCACCTCCGGCTCGCTCTCGGCCGACGGCCTCAACCGGCTGGCCCAGGTGTCCCGCGCCGCGCTCGCCGCCCCGGGGGCGCTCGCCGACGACGCACCGGGTGAGCTGGCCGCGGCGATCGCCGAGGGGCTGATGGACGCCGAGGGGCGCCCCGACGACATCGCCGTCCTGGTCGCGCACCGCAGGGCCGAGACCACCGAGCCGCTGTCCCTCGACCTGCCCGCCGTCCCGGCCGCGCTGCCGACGGTCCGCCGTCACCTGGGCGCCTGGCTGGCCGGCCTGGGCATGGGCGAGCAGGACCGGGTCGGGGTCATGGTCGCGGTCGGTGAGGCCACCGCCAACGCCGCCGAGCACGCCTACCGCGGCACGGCGCCGGGCCGGATGCAGGTGGTGGCGGCGGTCGACGTCGACGGGCAGCTCACCGTCACCGTGCGAGACCAGGGCCGGTGGCGCCCGCCGGACCGCGACCCCGGCGACCGTGGCCGCGGGTTGCTGATCATGCGGCAGCTGGTCGACGGGGTGGTGCTGCAGGGTGAGCACGGCACCACGGTCACGCTGAGCATGCGGCTGCGGCGCAGCCCCGAGGACGACGGCGACCGTCCCGGCGGCACCAGCGCGGCCGACGTCGTCGTCGACCGGAGTGCCGAGCGCCCGGTGGTGCGGGCCGCTGGTGCGGTGGACCTGGTCGGCGCCGAGCAGCTGCGGATCCGGCTGCTGGAGGCCAGCCACGGCGGCACGGGCCGGGTCGAGCTCGACCTCACCGCGGTCACCCTGTTCAGCAGCGCGGCGGTGCGCGTCGTCCTCGCGATGGCGCGGATCGCCGGCGCCGAGGGCTGGCGCCTCGTTGTGCACGCCCCTGAGGGCGGGGTGACCCGGCACGTCCTCGAGATCAGCGGGCTGGGCGGGCTGGTCGAGCTGCGCTGACGGGCGTACCGCCGTCGCCCCGCGTTTGCAGAACGCCGGCGGTGCCCATCCTCTGGGCGTGAGACTCCGCCGCAGCGACGTGCACGGCCCCGGATGGCGGCGCCGGCGTGCCGGTCGCGGCTTCGCGTACTACGACACCGACGGGGCCCTGATCAAGGACGAGCGCCTCGACCGCCTGCGGTCGCTGGCCATCCCCCCGGCCTGGCGGGACGTCTGGATCTGCCCGTGGCGCAACGGCCACATCCAGGCCACCGGTGTGGACGCCGCCGGTCGGCGGCAGTACCGCTACCACGAGCAGTGGCGGGCGCGGCGGGACGCCGAGAAGCACGAGCGGGTGCTGGAGATCGCCCACCAGTTGCCCGACGTGCGCGACGCCGTCGTGGAGGCGATCCGGGGGGAGGGGCTGACCCGGGACCGCGTGCTGGCCGCCGCCGTCCGGCTGCTGGACCTGGGGGCCTTCCGCGTCGGCAGCGAGCAGTACGCCGAGGACAACGGCACCTACGGGCTGGCCACGCTGCGCAAGGAGCACGTGCGGGTCCGCGGCGAGCAGGTGTTCTTCTCCTACACCGCCAAGGGCGGGGTCGAGCGGGAGCTGGAGCTCACCGACAAGCCGACGGCGGACGTCGTCCGCGAGCTGCGCAAGCGCGCGGGCGAGGGCGAGGAGCTGCTCGGCTACTGGGTGGAGGACCCGGCCGGCGAGGGCCGGATCTGGCACGACGTGACCAGCGCCGAGGTGAACGCCTACCTCAAGGAGGTCAGCGGCGCCGAGATCACCGCCAAGGACTTCCGTACGTGGAACGCCACGGTGCAGATGGCCGCCACGCTCGCTGCGGCTCCGCCACCGACCAGCAAGACGGCGCGCAAGCGGACGGTCAACGCCGCCTACAAGGAGGTCTCCGAGCAGCTCGGCAACACCCCCGCGGTCTGCAAGGCCAGCTACGTCGACCCGCGGGTGGTGGACCGCTACGAGAACGGCGAGACCATCGCCGACGCGCTGACGGAGGCGGCGGAGACCGAGGGGGACCGCGAGGTGCAGCGCACCCTGGAGCAGGCGGTCTGCCGGCTGCTCAGCGCGTGACGAGGACAGGACCCGCAGACGGACGAGAGGCCCCGCCGGAGCGGGGCCTCTCGTCGTGGAGTGCAGGGACGTGCGGGCGCGAGGCGCCCAGTGGATCAGCGGGCGCTGCCGTCGACGATGGTGAAGAGGTCAATCAGGCCGGTGACCTCGAGCGGGCGGGTGACCGCGCGGGTGGTGGCGATGAGACGGAGGTCGACGTCGCGGGAGCGGGCCGACTTCTGCGTCTCCACCAGGACGGCGAGGCCGGCCGAACCGAGGAACTGGACGCCCGACAGGTCGATGACCAGGGCCGTGGGCTGCTGCTCGAGCTGGGTGTCGAGCGACGACCGGAGCACCGGGGCGGTGAACGTGTCCACTTCGCCGACGACCGTCACCGTGATCGAGCCGTCCTCACCGCTGGAGGTGGAGAGCGTGATCACGTCGTCGAAGGGTGCGTCCGTGCCCTCGGTCGACACGTCGGGCTGCCCCTCGGCAGGCAGGTCGGATGTGGTCACGAGCTGAGCTCCTCTCAACGGCAGTACCGGCGGCACGACCGCCCGGTCAATCTACCGCTGTGCGGCCCCCCGGATGTCGTGGCCCTCGGACACGCGCGTCTGCGTTCGTGTCGGTGCCGGGCACGGGCCCGGCACGGCCGCGGCTGCTGCTCAACCGCAACAACAACGTAGACATGCGAGGTCGAACGCGCCAATCCGCCCCCGACGCCAGTCGCGAACGTCACCCGGCCGGGGTGGACCGGTCGCGGGGCCCGGAGGATCCCCGGCCGGGACACGGCGAGGGGCTCCGCTCGACGGGGGGACGGTTCCTGGCTGCGGTGTCAGTCCCGGGGAGCGGGGGCCCGGAGGGTTCCCCGAGCAGGGACGGGGATCTGGGGCTCCGCGCGACGGGGGGACGGCTCCTGGCTGCGGTGTCGTCCGGTAGGACGACAGACGACTCAGTCCACGACGTGCATGGCGGACTCCTCCGGGCCCTCACCGCCGACTACCGGGTCGAGGCTGGCCTCGACGTCGTCGGCGGTGCGGTTGGTGCCGGAGTCGGTGTCTGGCGTGGTGTCGTAGTCCTGGTCGAGCTGCCCGATGCCGCGGTTCGGGTCCTCCGCGGGGCGCACGTCCGGGACGTCCTCGGCGATCTCCTCCTCCAGACGCCCGGACAGCGACTTGCCCTCCGACTGCTCGAACGCGGTCGTGCCGAAGCCGACGGTCTGGTGGCTCTCCCGGTCGCCCGGCTCCGGGGCGAACTGCGGGTCCTCCGACCGCTGCATGGTCGGGAAGTCGTCCTGGGAGACGTCCGGGACGCCGTTGTCCTCGGGGAAGACGTCCCGGGCGGTCTG
>JALYNA010000500.1 GCA_030773455.1 Actinomycetota bacterium | reverse complement strand
CAGATCGACGCCGGCGAGGGCGCCGCCCTGCTTCGGGGCTCCGCACATGTCAGCTCACTTCTCGATCGGGACGCCGACCAGCGAGCCGTACTCGACCCAGCTGCCGTCGTAGTTCTTGACGTCGGACCTGCCCAGCAGCTCGCGCAGCACGAACCAGGTGTGGCTCGAGCGCTCGCCGATCCGGCAGTAGGCGATGGTCGGCTTGCTCTCGTCGTACCCCTGCTCGGCGTACAGCGCGGCGAGCTGGTCGTCGCTCTTGAAGGTGCCGTCCTCGTTGGCCGCCTTGCTCCACGGGATGTTCATCGCCGTGGGGACGTGGCCGGCCTTCTGGGCCTGCTCCTGCGGCAGGTGCGCGGGCGCCAGGATCTTGCCGGAGAACTCGTCGGGCGAGCGCACGTCGATGATGTTCTTGGACCCGATGGAGGCCACGACCTCGTCGCGGAACGCGCGGATCGACAGGTCAGGGTCCTTGGCCTGGTACTGGGTGGCCGGGCGCTCCACGGCGTCCTTGGACAGCGGGCGGCCGTCGAGCTCCCACTTCTTGCGGCCGCCGTCCATGAGCTTGACGTCCTGGTGGCCGTAGAGCTTGAAGTACCAGTACGCGTAGGCGGCGAACCAGTTGTTGTTGCCGCCGTAGAGGATCACGGTGTCGTCGTTGCTGATCCCACGGGAGGACATCAGGGCCTCGAACGCGGACTTGTCGACGAAGTCGCGGCGCAGCGGGTCCTGCAGGTCCTTCTTCCAGTCCAGCTTGACGGCGCCTTCGAGGTGGCCGCCGTCATAGGCGGTGGTGTCCTCGTCGACCTCGACGAAGACCAGACCGGGGCGGCCCAGGTTCTCCTGGGCCCAGTCGGCGGTGACGAGCACGTCGTTGCGGCTCATGGGGGGTGTTCCTCCCTGTGGTGGGTGTGGGGTCGGTCAGGCGGAGCGCGCGGGACGGATCCGGCGGACGGTCAGGTACAGCTCACAGCCGAGGCAGAAGCCCGTGGCCGCGTTGAGCAGGGCCGCGACCAGTGCGAGGCCGGTCGCGGCGGCGCCGACCAGCGGCGCCCCGGAGAGGTAGCCGGCGGCGCCGACGACGGCGAAGAGCAGGCCGACGAGCTGGGCGAACCGCGGCGGCGCCTCGGGTTCCCGCTCGCGGACCGGCCCCAGCCGCGGGGCGACGAGGACGCGGAACAGCACCCCGTAGGGCGCGTACCGGAGGCCGGCGAGGGCCCCGACGGCGAAGACCGCGGCCTGGGCGGCCACCAGCCGGCCGCTGCCGGTCAGCAGGGCGACGGCGAGGACGGCGCTGGTGACCCAGGCGGCGAAGCGCGGGCCACGGACGTCGACGAGCCGGTCGGTCAGGGGGTGTGCAGGAGGCATGTGTTCGGGGGCTTCCGGACGGCGGTCAGGGCGCGTCTCGACGAGGCTGGTCTCGCCCTAGGAGGCCGGACACAGACAGCTGCCGACGCGGCACAGGTCCACCGTGCGGCGGCAGGTCAGCAGGATGCCCACGGCGCGAGGGTAACGGATCATCCGTCCCTCCCGTCCCGGGCACCGATGGGGGCCACGTGCGCCTCGGCCAGGGCGGTGAGCTCCTCGGGACGCGGCGCCCCGCTGCTGCGGCCCAGCAGGCGGCCCTCGCGGTCCAGGTAGAACAACGTCGGGGTCCGCCGGACGCCGAGCTCGCGAACGGCGTCGAGGTGACTCTCCGCGTCCACGTCGACGTGCGCCAGCCCCGGCCGGGTGGACAGCAGCTGCTGCAGGCGGGCCCGGGTGGCCCGGCACGGCCCGCAGAACGCTGTCGAGAACTGGACGACGGTCAGCTCGGCGTCGCCCGGGCGCACTCCCAGTTCCGCGAGCACGGCGGTCGCCGTCCGCTCCTGCCCGCCCTCGTCGGGTCCGTGCACCGCGCCGTTCCTCCTCCGCAGCCACCAGGCGGCGACCGCCGTCGACACGAGTGCCACGGCGAGCACGCCGGCTCCGATCGGGTCCACGGTGGGCAGCAACCCGCCCGGCCTGCCGGCTGTTCCGGGATACGGCAGTCCGGGGACGGGGGGACGGGCGGTGCCCGGCCGGGTCAGCCGCGCAGCACCGTGTCGGTCGCCTCGACCTCGACCCGCACGCCGTCGTCGGCCGGCGCGACGCCGGTGACCTGCAGGCCGAAGGGCAGCCGCGGGATCCGGTAGCGCAGGTCGAGGGCGTCGCTGAGCCGGTCGAGGAAGACGTCCGGCACGTCGACGCCCGCGCCGGAGGCGTCCTCGACGTCGACCACCAGGCTGTTGCCGTCGAGCGTGACCGTGCCGGTCGCGGTGAGCGGCACGTCCACCCCGGCGACCTCCACGGTCCGCTGCACCCGCAGCCCGTCGCCGGCCCGCGTGACCGTGGTCCCGGGACCCAGCTCCGCGGCGAGCAGGGCGTAGGGCAGCGTCGCCGTCCCGTCGACCCGCTCGACCGGCACCTCCTGCACCGCCCCGGACAGGACGTCGGACAGCGGCACCTGGACGCCCTGCAGCGAGACGTCGGCGCGGGTGCCCTCGGGCTGCCCCAGGTCCGGGCCGGCCAGGGCGATGCGCACGTCCTCGTACCGCCCGCCCAGCGCCTGGGTGAGGAAGGGGAAGCCCCCGATCTCGACCTCCGGCTCACCGGCCAGCCCGCCGCGCTCGGCGACCAGCTGCGCCACCCGGTCCTCGGCGACCGCCTCGCCCACCCGGTCGGCGGCCAGGGCCAGGCCGGCCAAGAGCAGCAGGACCACCAACAGTGCGCGCACGGGCCGGCCGCTCAGAGGGCGTTCTGCAGCACGAGAAAGAACGCCACCGGCGCGGCGGCGGCGACGGGCAGCAGCGCCTGCAGCAGCGCCGCCGCCCACGGCCGGGCCCGTCCGCCCGCCACGACGTAGCCCGCGGCCAGGCCGACC
>JALYNA010000499.1 GCA_030773455.1 Actinomycetota bacterium | reverse complement strand
CTTGGACTCCGGCGAGCCGCGCTGGCGCAGGTAGACGGCGAAGATCGCCATCGAGCCCACGGCGAGCATCTCCGACTGCCAGTTCTGGAAGGACCGGTTCCAGAAGTCGGCCTCGCCGAGGTAGCCGCGCCAGCTGACCGGGTCCTGCCGCTGACCGAGCTGCTCGGCGTTGTAGGCCGCCCAGCCGGCCACCGAGCTCGCCGCCCAGGTGAGCAGGAAGAGCACACCCATGAGCAGGCCGAGGGATCGCGAGAACAGCGCCGTCCGCCAGCCGCCGGTGCGCGCCCAGGCCGGGGATTCCTGATCGGAGTGCGGACCGACCTCCTGCTCTTCGTCGGACTCCGTGCCCTCCTTGCCCGGCTCCTTCGACTCCGAGGAGCCGCGCTGCACCAGCCAGACGGTGGCGAAGACGTACAGCAGGAACTGCAGGTACTCCGACTGCCAGTTCTCCATGACGTCGACGCCGAAGGTCGAGGACGTGACGTAGTCCAGCAGCGACACGGTGGGCAGGCCCTCCGCCACCTGCCGGGCGTTGAAGTCCGCCGTCCCGGCGACGGCCTGCCCGGCCAGGGTCACCAGGAAGAGCGCGCCGAACACCAGGCTGAGGGCGTTGGCCCGGAGGAAGCCGTAGCGAGACATGGTCATCGGCCCATCAGCCCCAGCGCGGTGACGTAGACGATCCCGAGCAGGATCACGACCAGGAATCCCAGGAAGACCTCGCGCACCCCCCTCACGGCCCCTCCACCTGACAGTCGTAGGGCAACTCGCCGCGCGGCTGGCAGGCCGCGGCGGTCACCCGCCAGCCCGACGGGGTGTCGGTGAGGAACACCGTGTCGCCGCCGAGCCGGACCTGCGCTTCCCCGCCCCAGACCTCGACCGCCTCCACGGCGCCGCCGGGCAGCGGGACCTGCTCGATGGCGTCGGCGCAGGGTGCCGACTCGTCCGACTCCAGGGTCTGCAGGGTCATCGGCGCCAGCAGCGCGCACCGGTCAGCCGGCGGGGCCGCCGGGTCCTCGAAGGCGTCGGCCACTCGCGCGGCGTCGTCCTCCTCGAGGCCGGCACAACCGCTGAGCAGGGCCGCTGCTGCCAGGCCCAGCGCGGCCAGCCCTCTGGTCGTCGGAGTCGCCACCTGCAGCCTCCCGTCCTCCCCGCCGCGCCGGCGGTGCTGACCGGGACGATCGCCTACCCCGCCCCGGTCGTGCCGCAAACCGGCGTCACACAGGTGGGGAACGCGGGGTTGCCCCCGGTGGGCGGCACGGCGGCCGTACCGTGGCGGCGTGGCGGGGGTGGCGGTGGTGGGCGCCGGCCTCGGCGCCCTGGCGGTAGCGGCCCGGCTGGCCGCCCTCGGGCACGCGGTCACGGTGCTGGAGCAGGCCCCGCAGGTGGGCGGCAAGCTCGGCTGGTACGCCCGCGACGGGCACGGGTTCGACACCGGGCCGAGCCTGGTGGCCCTCCCCCAGCTCTACCGGGACCTGTTCGCGGCCACCGGCGGCCCGCTGGAGGACGCCGTCGACCTGGTGCGCCTGGACCCCGCCGTCGCCTACCGCTTCGCCGACGAGACGCCGCTGTCCATGCCCGGCGACGCCGCCGCGGTCCCCGGTGCGCTGGACGCCGCGCTTGGTCGCGGCACCGGCGCGCAGTGGACGGCGCTCATGGCGCGGGCCGCGGAGATGTGGCGGGTCACCGAGCAGCCGTTCCTGCGCTCCCCGCTGGCCGGTGTGACCACGTTGGCCCGGCTGGCCCGCAGCGGCTCCGACGTCGCGACGGTGGCGCCGTGGCGGACGCTGCGCGGCCTGGGGACGGCGTACCTGCGGGACCCGAGGCTGCGCACGCTGCTCGACCGCTACGCCACGTACTCCGGCTCGGACCCGCGGCGCGCCCCGGCGGTGCTGGCGACCGTGCCGTACGTCGAGCAGGCGTTCGGCTCCTGGTACGTGCGCGGCGGGCTGCGCCGGCTGGCCGGGGCGGTGGCGCAGCGGGCGGTCGAGCGCGGCGCCGTCGTCCGCACCGGCAGCGCCGTCGAGCGGGTGCTGGTGGAGGGCGGCCGGGCGGCCGGGGTGCGGCTGGCCGGCGGCGAGGTCCTGCGGGCCGACGTCGTGGTCTCCGGCGTGGACGCCGCGTCGCTGTACGTCGACCTGCTCCCCGCTGCCCGCCCGACCCGGCGGGTGCGCCGGGACCTGGCCCGCAGCACGCCGTCCCTGTCGGGGTTCGTGCTGCTGCTGGCGCTGCGGGGGCGGACACCGGGCCTGGCGCACCACACCGTTCTGTTCCCCGACGACTACGACGCCGAATTCGACGCGGTCTTCGGCGTGGGCCGGCACCGCGGCGCGCCGCAGCCGGTCGCCGACCCGACCGTGTACGTCAGCGCGCCCGACGACCCGGCCACCCGCCCCGACGACGACAGCGAGTCGTGGTTCGTGCTGGTCAACGCCCCGCGGCACGACCCGGCCCGCGGGGTGGACTGGGACGCCCCGGGGCTGGCTGACCGGTACGCGCAGCAGGTGCTCGACGTGCTGGCCCGCCGCGGCCTCGACGTCCGCCACCGGCTGCGCTGGTGCGCCGTCCGCACGCCGGCCGACCTGGAGCGCGACACCCGCAGCGTCGGCGGATCGATCTACGGGACGTCCAGCAACGGCGCCCGCGCGGCCTTCCTGCGCCCGGGCAACGCCTCCCCTGTGCCGGGGCTGTTCCTGGTCGGCGGCTCGTCGCACCCGGGTGGCGGGCTGCCGCTGGTGGCGCTGTCCGCGGAGATCGTCGCGGGCCTCGTCGGCCCGGCCTGACCTGTCTCCATGGTCCGACCCCACGGGCCTCCGTCGGCCAACCGACGCGTGGTCGTCGCGCCTCCCGTCACCACGTCGACGCGCAGGCGGCCGGGCACGACGAGACTGCTCAGGTCAGAAGGGTGGCGGATCGGTGTCGTAAGGCGACGTCTCCGACGGCGGACCATCGTCCGGCTCGGGTGGCTCGGGGTGCGGTGGTCGAAGTCCGGGTGGTCGGGTGGTGCGGGTGATCCCGGACGGGGTGGTGACGTGCAGGGTGCCGTCGTCGTCCATGACGAACCGCCAACCCCCGGCCAGGGTCTTGAGCCGGTGATGACTCCGACAGAGACAACACAAGTTCGCGCAGTCCGTCTCACCGCCGTGCGCGTGCGGGATGACGTGGTCGCGGTCGGCCCAGCCCACCCGCTGCCCGCAGTTGGGGAACCGGCAGGCGCGGTCGCGGGTGGCGATGAAGGCGTGCTGGGCGTCGGTGGGGGTGTAGGCGTCGGTCGCCGGGGGCCGGTCCAGGACGGGACATGCGCAGTCGCCGCCGGGGTGCTCGGGGCAGCCGCGGCGGGCCAGCCGCTCCAGCGTCGCGCGGGAGGTGGTGGCCAGCAGCCGACCGTCGGCGTCGGTGATCGCGAAGGTCAGCGATCCGCCGTCGGGTGGCTGCAGGCCCAGCGCTCCGAGGCGCTGCAGCAGCTCGCGGACGTGCGTGGCGGTGATGGGCAGCCCGTTGACCGACCCTGGCGTGTCCGAGGTGCCCTCGAGCGCGTCCATGCCGGCGGTGACCGTCAGGTTGGCCGTGACCCCGGGCAGGCCGTGGTCGGCCGGTCGGCGGATCAGCAGCGAGAAGACCTCCGCCCGGATCTGGCCGATGGGCCTCGGATCCCCCTCGGCCTTGGCCATCCTCGCCAGCTGGTCGATCAGGTCGAAGCCCTCGGCGGCCTCGTCTGCAGGCAGGTCGGCGGCGAGGGTCGCCATGCCCTCCAGGTGCGAGGGGTAGGTGCGCACGTCGGCCTGCCGCTTGGCGTCCTTGCGGCGGGCGTCGACCGCGTCGGCGTCGAGTTCCAGCAGCAGCGCCAGCGCCCGGGACCGCAGCCGGCCCAGCGACAGGCCGCTCGCCTCCGGCAGCAGCCGGTCCTCGACCTGCCGGGCGACGGCGGGTGAGGTGTGGGCCAGCACGTCGGCGAGGACCTTGGCGCGCGGCTGGTCCAGCACACCGGCGGCCAGCGCCGCCCAGGTGGCGGGCAGGTTGTGCCGGTAGGTCCAGGCGCGGTGGGCCAGGTGCGCGGCGGTGCCCC
>JALYNA010000498.1 GCA_030773455.1 Actinomycetota bacterium | reverse complement strand
AGAGCCCTGTGACGTCCGCCGACGTCCGCCTGGATTCCCCTCCGTTCGAAGCGCGTTGCTGTACCGGTTGCTGTACTTCTCCCCCGCCTTCGGGCGTGTCGTTCAAGTCAGTCAGCCTCACTCCCGCCCAGACCAGGCCTTCCGACGCATTGCGCCCAACCCGGGGCTCGGCCTCGAAGACATCCAGGCGCGCCCCAGAGCTCGCCGCGGACCAGAGCGTCGGCCGGCGCTGATTCGTCCACCAGAGGTCTCCGGGCGGTGTTGACGAGGATCGCCGACGGCCGCATGGCAGCGAGCTGGTGCGGACCCCCCACGTGGCGCGTCTCCGGCGTCAGCGGAGCGTGCAGGCTGAGCACGCGGCGGAGCGCACGAGCGTGTCGAAGTCGACCCGGGTGGCGTCGAGTGCGCGGTCCTGCTCCCCCGCCAACGGGCTCTGCGAGGTGTAGAGGACGCGTACGCCCAACCGGAGGGGGCCTGGGCCGGTCAGTGGATGTGCGAGCCGCCGTTGACGTCGTAGGTCACGCCGGTGATGTACCCGGTCTCCTGCCGGCACAGATAGGTGATCAGGTCGGCGACGTCCTGGACGTTGCCGTTGCGGCCGACGGGGATGCCGGCGAGGAGCTGAGCCTTCCGCTCGCCCTCCAGTGCTCCGCCAGTGATATCGGTGTCGATGAGGCCGGGCGCGACGGCGTTCACCGTCACGCCCTTCGGCCCCAGCTCCCGGGCCAGCGCGCGGGTGAACCCGAGCTCGGCGGCCTTTGCGGCGGAGTACGCGACACCGCCGAAAACGCCGCCGCCCCGCTCGGCGGAGACCGACGACAGGAAGACGATGCGGCCGACGCCGCGCTCGGCCATGCCGGGGGCGATCCGGCGGGTGACGTTGTAGGCACCGCGCACGTTGACGGCGAAGATGCGGTCCCACTCCTCGCCGGTGACTTCGAGGAAGGGGGTGGGCGAGGTTATGCCGGCGTTGTTCACCAGGGCGCCGACCGGCGGTACCGATCCGTCAAGGGCGGCGAGCGCGTTCTCGACGGAGGTCTCGTCGGTGATGTCGCAGCCGACGCCCACGACCTAGCCGCCGTGCCGCTCGGCGACCTCGCGTGCGGCGTCCCTGGCGCTGGCCTCGTCTAGGTCGAGGATCGCAATGTTCCAGCCTGCGGCAGCCAGGATGTGGGCGGTGGCCCGGCCGATGCCGCGCTTGGAGCGGGCTCCGGTGATGACGGCGGTCTTGTCGGACAGGGACATGGGTCTTCTCCGAGTATCTGAAAGGGGATGGGCGGTGCAGCGGCAGCTTCACTTCCTGCCGCGCCGGTGGAGATGAGCGATTGGGCCGGCCTCGGCTCGCCCGGCGGCGGTCAGCGCGGTGACCGCCGCCGGGCAGCCAGACGACCCTGTGGTCGCCGCCGGTCAGACGGTGGCCGGGTCCGGGTCTGCAGGCCACGGGCCGTGGTCGGCCTGCTTGGTGCCGCCCAGCTCGGCCCTGACCTTTGCGACGATCGCGCCGGTGGACAGGCAGTAGCGGTCGTGCAGGGTGGGCAAGGCGCCGGCGGCGAGGAACTCGTCGGGCAGGGCGATCGGGACTAGGCGGGTCCCGACTCCGGCGTAGGCCAGCGTCGCGGCCACGGACTCGCTGAGCCCGCCGATGACGGTGTGGTTCTCCAAGGTGAGCACCAGCCGGTCGCTTCGTGCCGCGCCGAGGATGGCCTGGGTGTCCAAGGGCTTGATGGTGGGCACGTGGAGGACGGCGACGTCAACATGGTCGGCCCCGAGCCGGGCGGCCGCCTGCAGCGCCCGCATCGTCATGAGGCCGGTGGAGATGAGAACGACGTCGCGGCCGGTGCGCAGCTCGGCGGCCTTGCCGAGCTCGAACCGGTAGTCGTACTCGTCCAGTACAGTCGGGACGGCTCCGCGGAGCAGACGCAGGTAGGTGGGACCGGGAGCTGCTGCAAGCGCCGGGACGGCCTGCTCGATTTCCACCGCGTCGCAAGGGTCGACGATCGTCAGTTTTGGGCAGCCGCGGAGGATCGCCAGGTCCTCGGTGGCCTGGTGGCTCGGCCCGTACCCGGTGGTGAGCCGGGCAGGGCCCCGACGACGTTGACGTTCAGCCCCGGCTCGGCGATGTCGAGGCAGAGGAAGTCGTACGCGCGCCGGCTGGCGAAGATCGAGTAGGTGGACGCGAAGGGGACCAGGCCCACCTCGGCCAGGCCGGCCGCCGCCCCGAGCATCGCCTGCTCGGCCATGCCCATCTGGAAGAAGCGGTCCGGATGGGCGTCGCGGAACACGTGCATGTCGGTGTACTTGGCCAGGTCCGCGGAGAGCCCGACGATCTCGGGACGCTCTTCGGCCAGGCGGGCCAGCGCGTGCCCGAAGGGGGCGCTCCTGGTCCGCTGACCCGGGTCGGCAAACGAAGCGATCATCGCCGACGTGGTCAACTTCTTCGCGGGGGCGGTGCTGGTCATCGGGTTCGTCCTTCCTGCAGCTGGTCGCGGCAATCTGCCACTCGTGCTCCTCGACCCTCATGAAGTGGGCCTTTTCCCTGGTCTCGAGCAGGGGCACCCCGTAGCCGATCCGGGTGTCGCAGATGAGCACCGAGGGCGACCCGCGGTTCTCGCGCAGCTCGTCGAACGCGGCGACGAGTGCGCCGATGTCGTTGCCGTCGACCCGTAGCGCGTGCCAGCCGAACGTCTGCCACTTCTCAGTCACCGGCTCGGTGCGCAGCACGCCGGCCGTCGGGCCGTCGGCCTGCAGGGCATTGACGTCGACGATCGCGGTCACGTTGTCCAGGCTGTGGTGGGCGCACTGCAGCGCTGCCTCCCAGGTGGAGCCCTCGTTCAGCTCGCCATCGGAGAGCAGGTTGTACACCCGCGCCGGGTTGCCCTGGTGGCGCAGCCCGAGCGCCATCCCGGTAGCGACCGTGAGCCCGTGGCCCAGCGACCCGCCGGAGATCTCCATGCCTGGGGTGTAGGAGGCCATCCCGGACATGGGCAGCCGGGAGTCATCCGAGCCGTAGGTCTCCAGCTCTTCGACCGGAATGATCCCGGCCTCGGCGAGTGTCGCGTACAGCGCAATGGCGTAGTGGCCGATGGAGAGCAGGAACCGGTCCCGGTCCGGCCAGTGCGGGTCCTCCGGCCGGAACCGCAGCTGGTCGGCGTACACCACGGCCAGCACATCGGCGACGCCGAGCGCCTGTCCGATGTAGCCCTGGCCCTGCACCTCTCCCATGTTCAACGCGTTCAACCGGATTCGGTACGCGGCCTGACGCAGCCGCTCGATCCGCTCCGACTGGTCAGCAGCCGGCCCCGTGGTGGTGGACGGTGTTCGCAGCGTCGTCATCAAGAACTCCTTCTCAGTCGCTCGTTCGTCGTCATCGATCGCGAAGTGCTCGATCCCAGCCGTGGTCAGTCGGTCGCCCGTGCCCTGGTTCCGCTCCGACCCGGGCCCGAGGTGCGCGGCTTAGCGGCTTCGGCGGTGAGGGCGCGCTCGAGCACGGCAACCTCTCACGCTCCACGCGGCTCCAGGTCTCCCGCGTCAGTACCGCGGCGACCAGGCTCAGCACGCCGTAGCCGCTGAAGAGCAGGGCCGGGCGGATCCGGCCGTAGCCGGCATAGAGCGCGGTGGGAAGAAGTCGGGTGAAGCCGGACACCACCGCGGACATCTGGTAGACCAGCGACGCCCCTGTGGTGCGGGTGTTGGTCGCGAACAGCTCGGAGAACCACGCGCCCTGCACCCCGGCCAGGCAGTTCTGGAGGAACCGCGTAGCTCATGACGAACGCGATGATGATCGCCACCGCGGCCGCCGGGGTCCACCACGAAGGCGACATCACCTACCGGGCGGGCACGAGCATCATGCGCGCGACGCGCGGGCAGTTCGTATACCTGCCGCGCGGCTTCGAGCACGAGTTCATCCTGAACAGCCCGGAGCTCACTGGCTCGTCTTCAT
>JALYNA010000497.1 GCA_030773455.1 Actinomycetota bacterium | reverse complement strand
GTGGCGAGCAGGGCGGTCGCGGCCAGGTCCCATGAGGTCTGTGGCTGGTGGTCGAGCACCTCGTAGACGAACGCGGCGGGCACGCCGAGGACCCGGAAGGCGGGGTGCAGCGCTTCGATGCGCCCGGATCGCCAGGCTTGGGTGTGCGCGCGCTCCTGGTAGGCGTCGGGGATCCGCAGCTCGTAGAGGTCGCCGGCCAGACCCCGGCCGTCCTCGATGAGCGTGAGGAACGGGTCAAACTCGTCGCGTAGGGCGCGCAGCGCCGCGGCGGTGGTGGTGCGGCCGCGTCCGGTGGCCAGCGCGTAGCTGCGGACCCCGAAGGCGACGTGTCGCCGGCCGGTCTTCTGCGCGGCGCCGCCGAGCGCTCGTAGCAGCAGCCGCAGGGTCTGTCCGCTGCGGCTGGCGTAGCGCTCGGGTTCGGCGGTGAGCACGGCGGTCCACCACGCCCGGATGAAGCGGTAGCCGTCGAGGTCGTCGCGGGCGCTGGCGGAGCGTGAGGGACGAGTGCTTGCGCGGTGTGTTGGGGCTCCCTTGTGTCCGGGCTGTGCACATGCGGGCGCGCTGGTCGACCTGGGGTCTGGGGTCGGGGTGGCGTAGGTCAGGGCGTTGAGCCAGTCGCCGGCGAGCGCCTCACGGCGGAGGGCGGGGCGGTAGCGGGCGTACAGCTGCCACAGGCCGGGCCAGCGCCCGGCCTGCAGCTCCTCCAGAACGTCGGAGAAGCGCCAGCCGCTGGCAGCGGCGGCGGCGAGCACCGACTGCCGGGCCTCAGACGGGCTGGGGTAGCGGGCGGTGTCATAGGCGCCGGTGCGCGCCGTGGAAAGGACGGCGGGGCGCAGCGGGCGGGGCCCGCCCGAGCGCGCGGGCGCAGCGGCGGTCGCGGTGCGTTCCTTGGGTCCCGCGGAGCCGGCGGCCTCAGAGGGCAGGACCAGGAACGGGTCGGCGGTCGCGGGTCGGGCAGCGGCCAGCTGAGGGCGCAGCGCGTCCAGCAACGCGCTCCACACACGCGGCGGGTTCGGCGTCTCGCCGACGGCTCGGGCGTCGCGCAGCGGGCCGTCCAACTGCTGCCAGCCGCCGGTGCGGTGCCGGGCGCCGGGCGGGCGGATGCAGCCGTCAGTGAGCCCGGCCATCGGCGCGACGTCCAGCGAGGGCAGCAGCGTGGCCAACGCGTGCATCACCGCGCGCAGCTGGTCGTGGCCGACCGGCGCGGCCAGCGGCAGGTACAGGTGCCGACCGCCGGCGGGGGAGGAGTCGGTGAACACACGACCGCCACAGCGCTCTATCAATGCGAGCAGCCGGGTCAGGTCCTCGTCGACCTGCCGCTGACCCCCACGCTTGACGTCGAGATCCGCAACCAGACAGCGCGCTCGGCCATGGACGTCGTACAGGCGGACGGCGGCGGGCTGGTCCGGCAGCGCGGCGCTCAGCGCCCGTTCCCGGGAGCGGGGGTAGGAACGACCCCCGTCCCGGGACACCCGCATGCGGCCGGTGGCGAGGCCGCCACCGGCCACCGCCGGAGCCAGCGCAGCCCACGCCGCCACCGCATGCGCCGCAGAGGACGGCTCAGGCAGTTCGGGCTGCGCGGGCAGGCCCGGCAACAGCTGCGGGTCGGGGGCCGGCGCGCGTGCAGGCGCCGGCTGAGCCGTCACCGCCTCAGGCGGCGCCGGCCACGCGCATGCAGCAGCAGGGGGTCACCCGGGCACGCCGAACAGGCGGCGTGTTGGGGGTGACCGCCCAGCGGGGGCGGGGTAACGTCTCCTCCAGCAAGTTGACGAAGCCCTGCACCCGTCTGACCGGCCAAAGTCTTCTGGGGTGTGGGGCTTCGTTGCGTCCGGGTCCAGTCGGATGACTGGACCCGGTCAGGAACTAGGCGATCATCTGCATCTGCGCTTCGTCCTTGGGCTGGACGACCGGCGGGAAGCCGTGCGCCGCGGCCAGGACGTTGGCGATGTAGTCGCTGTAGGACAGGTCCAGGCGCTCCGCCTCGCCGCGGACGGCGCGCGCGAGCTCGAGCGGTGTGCGGGTCAGCAGGGGAACGCGCTCACCCTTGCTCGGTCTGCCGCCTTGAGCCGGACGTCGCGCCACGCCGCGATGATGCCGCCACGGAATCAGAAACCGTGGGAGCCGTCTCGGCGTGTCGCGACTGCAGATGCTTGCCCCATGGCGCGGTGCGCTCAAGCCGCGCGTCGAGACGACGAGCACCTGCCCGGTGCCTTGCAAGTCGCCGACGGCGCCGACGCCGGCG
>JALYNA010000496.1 GCA_030773455.1 Actinomycetota bacterium | reverse complement strand
TACATCGCCAAGACGCGCCACTCGACGCCGGGCGTCGGCCTGATCTCACCGCCGCCGCACCACGACATCTACTCCATCGAAGACCTCAAGCAGCTCATCCACGACCTGAAGAACGCCAACAACACGGCACGGGTCCACGTCAAGCTGGTCAGCGAGGTCGGGGTCGGGACGGTCGCGGCGGGCGTGAGCAAGGCCCACGCCGACGTCGTCCTCATCTCCGGGCACGACGGCGGGACCGGCGCGGCGCCGCTGACCTCGCTCAAGCACGCCGGCTCGCCGTGGGAGCTGGGCCTGGCCGAGACGCAGCAGACCCTGCTGGCCAACGGCCTGCGCGACCGCATCGTCGTCCAGGCGGACGGGCAGATGAAGACCGGCCGCGACGTCATCATCGCCGCGCTGCTGGGCGCCGAGGAGTACGGCTTCGCCACCGCTCCGCTGGTCGTCTCGGGCTGCATCATGATGCGCGTCTGCCACCTCGACACCTGCCCGGTCGGCGTCGCGACGCAGAACCCGGAGCTGCGGAAGCGGTTCACCGGGCGGCCGGAGTTCGTGGTCACGTTCTTCGAGTTCCTGGCCGAGCAGGTGCGCCAGTACCTCGCCGAGCTGGGCTTCCGCTCCCTCGACGAGGCCATCGGCCACGCCGAGCTGCTCGACACCCGCAAGGCGGTCGACCACTGGAAGGCCGCCGGGCTGGACCTGTCCCCTATGCTCGCCGTCCCGGAGCTGCCCGAGGGCGCTGCACGGCACAAGGTGCGCGACCAGGACCACGGGCTGGACGTCGCCCTGGACCAGACGCTGATCCAGCTGTGCGAGGGCGCGCTGCTCGACGCGCGGCCGGTCAGCCTCGAGCTGCCGGTGCGCAACGTCAACCGCACCGTCGGCACGATGCTGGGCTCGATGGTCACCCGGCGCTTCGGCGGCGAGGGCCTGCCCGAGGGCACGATCGACCTGACCTTCACCGGGTCGGCCGGCCAGTCCTTCGGCGCCTTCGTGCCGCGGGGCATCACCATGCGGCTGTTCGGCGACGCCAACGACTACGTCGGCAAGGGCCTGTCCGGCGGGCGGATCGTCGTCCGCCCGGCGCGCGAGGCCACCTTCGCCGCGGAGGACAACGTCCTCGCCGGCAACGTCATCGGCTACGGCGCCACCGCGGGCGAGATCTTCCTGCGCGGCCGGGTCGGCGAGCGGTTCTGCGTGCGCAACTCCGGCGCGCTGGCCGTCGTCGAGGGCGTGGGCGACCACGCGCTGGAGTACATGACCGGTGGCTCCGCGGTGATCCTCGGGAAGACCGGCCGCAACATCGCGGCCGGCATGTCCGGCGGCATCGGCTATGTCCTGGACCTGGCCCGGCACCGGGTCAACTCCGAGATGGTGGACGTCGAGCCGCTGGACGCGGCGTCCGCGCAGTGGCTGCGCGACCTCCTGGTCCGCTACGCCGCGGACACCGAGTCGCCGGTGGCCGCCGCTCTGCTGGCCGACTGGGGCCGCTGGTCCGAGCGGTTCAGCGTGATCATGCCGCGCGACTACCGGCGCGCGCTCGAGGCCCGGCGTGCCGCCGAGGCCGCCGGAACGGACGTCGATCGAGCAGTGATGGAGGCCGCACGTGGTTGACTCGACCGGGTTCCTCAAGCACGAGCGGGCGCTGCCGCCGCGGCGTCCCGTCGACGTCCGGATCCTGGACTGGAAGGACGTCTACCTCACCCGCGACAGCGGTGAGGACGCCGTCTTCTCCGTCGCCGCGCTACGCCAGCAGGCCGCCCGGTGCATGGACTGCGGCATCCCGTTCTGCCACCACGGCTGCCCGCTGGGCAACCTGATCCCCGAGTGGAACGACCTCGCCCGTCGCGACGACTGGACCGAGGCGATCGAGCGGCTGCACGCCACCAACAACTTCCCGGAGTTCACCGGGAAGCTGTGCCCGGCGCCGTGCGAGGGCGCCTGCGTGCTGAACCTGCAGGAGTCGCCGGTCACCATCAAGCAGATCGAGTGGGAGATCATTGACCAGGCGTTCCAGCGCGACCTGGTCAAGCCCGTCCCCCCGCAGGAGCACACCGGCAAGCAGGTCGCCGTCATCGGCTCCGGCCCGGCCGGGCTGGCCGCCGCCCAGCAGCTCACCCGGGCCGGCCACGATGTCACCGTCTTCGAGCGGGCCGACCGGATCGGCGGGCTGCTGCGCTACGGCATCCCCGAGTTCAAGATGGAGAAGGCCGTCCTGGACCGGCGGCTGGACCAGATGCGGGCCGAGGGCACCAGGTTCGTCACCGGGGTCGAGGTCGGCAGCGGCCGGGACGGCGACCTGACCGTCGAGCAGCTGCGCGAGGACTACGACGCCGTCGTCCTGGCCGGCGGCGCCACCCTGGGGCGGGACCTGCCGGCGCCCGGCCGGGAGCTCGCGGGCATCCACCTGGCGATGGAGTACCTGCCCTTCGGCAACCGGCAGGCGCTCGGCGA
This sequence comes from Actinomycetota bacterium, assembly GCA_030773455.1. Lineage (GTDB taxonomy): Bacteria > Actinomycetota > Actinomycetes > Mycobacteriales > Geodermatophilaceae > Geodermatophilus. The sequence continues at coordinate 3,320 of JALYNA010000496.1, read as the reverse complement.
GCTCGACGAGCCGCCGATCGACGCGCACGGCAAGCACGTCGTGATCATCGGTGGCGGTGACACCGGCGCGGACTGCCTGGGCACCGCCCACCGGCAGGGTGCGCTCTCGGTGACCCAGCTGGAGATCATGCCCGCGCCGCCGGACCGCCGGGCCGAGACCAACCCGTGGCCGACCTACCCCATGGTCATGCGGGTCTCCAGCGCACACGAAGAGGGCGGGGAGCGGCTCTACAGCGTCAACACCGAGCGCTTCGTCGGCAACGAGGAGGGCAACGTGCGCGCGCTGCTCATCCACGACGTGGAGCGGGTCGAGGGCCGGTTCCAGAAGGTCGAGGGCACCGAGCGCGAGCTGCCGGCCGACCTGGTGTTCCTCGCCATGGGTTTCACCGGCGCCGAGCGCACCGGCCTGGTTGAGTCGCTCGGGGTGGAGCTCGACGAGCGCGGCAGCATCGCGCGGAACGGCGAGTTCATGTCCACCGTCCCCGGCGTCTTCGTCGCCGGCGACATCGGTCGCGGCCAGTCGCTCATCGTGTGGGCGATCGCCGAGGGCCGGTCCGCCGCCGGCGCCGTCGACGCCTGGCTGACCGGCTCGACGATGCTGCCCCGCCCGGTCACGCCGACCGCGGTGGCGCTCCGGTAACAGGAGGCCCTTCCATCCCTCCTAGAAGGACCCCGTCCCGGCCCCGTCCCGAGGCTCACCCCGAGCGTGCGAGGGGTGAGGAGGACGGGGTCCTTCTACCGGCCCTCGTCGTGTGGACGGAGCTCACAGGGCACCGTCCCCACGACGGGCAGCCTGCGCCACTAGCGTCTGACCCATGTCGCGTCGCGCCAAGATCGTCTGCACGCTCGGTCCGGCGACCAGCTCGCTGGAGCAGGTCACCGCCCTCGTCGAGTCCGGGATGGACGTCGCCCGGCTGAACTTCAGCCACGGCTCGCACGCCGACCACGAGCGGGCCTACCGCATGGTCCGCGAGGCCTCCGACCGCACCGGGCACGCCGTCGCCATCCTCGCCGACCTCCAGGGACCCAAGATCCGCCTGGGGACCTTCGCCGCCGGCCCGGTGGTCTGGGAGACCGGCAGCCGCGTCTGCATCACCGTCGAGGACGTCGAGGGCAGCGCCGAGCGGGTCTCCACCACCTACAAGGGCCTGGCCGCCGACGCGAAGGTCGGCGACCGGCTGCTGGTCGACGACGGCAAGCTGGCGCTGTCGGTCGTGTCGATCAAGGGTCCGGACGTGTGGTGCCTGGTCGTCGAGGGCGGCGAGGTGTCGAACAACAAGGGCCTCTCCCTGCCCGGTGTCGCGGTGAGCGTGCCGGCGTTGTCGGACAAGGACGAGGAGGACCTCCGCTTCGCCCTGCACATGGGGGTCGACTTCGTCGCGCTGTCCTTCGTCCGCTCGCCGGACGACGTCGAGCTGGTCCGCGACGTCATGCGGCAGGAGGACATCTCCGTCCCCGTGATCGCCAAGCTGGAGAAGCCCGAGGCGGTGCGGAACCTCGAGGCGATCGTCGAGGCCTTCGACGGCATCATGGTGGCCCGGGGCGACCTGGGCGTGGAGCTGGCGCTGGAGCAGGTGCCACTGGTGCAGAAGCGGGCCATCCAAGCCGCGCGGGAGCGGAACAAGCCGGTCATCGTGGCCACGCAGATGCTCGAGTCGATGATCATGAACTCCCGGCCCACGCGCGCGGAGGCCTCCGACGTCGCCAACGCCGTCCTCGACGGGGCCGATGCCGTGATGCTGTCGGGGGAGACCTCCGTGGGTGCGCACCCGATCGGTGCCGTGCGCACCATGGATCGGATCATCGACGCCGTCGAGAGCGACACCGTGCGCGCGCCGGAGCTGGTCCGCCAGTCCCGGTCCCGGTCCGGCGCCATCGTGCGGGCCGCGCGGGACATCGCCGAGTCCCTCGACGTGAAGGCCCTGGCCACCTTCACCCAGACCGGCTACAGCGCCCGCCGGCTCGCCGCACTGCACCCGCGGATGCCGCTGCTGGCCTTCACCATCGACGGGCGGGTGCGCAGCCAGCTGGCGCTGTCCTGGGGCGTGGAGACCTTCCTGGTGCCCTCGGTGCAGCACACCGACGACATGGTCCGCCAGGTGGACTTCTCGCTGCTGTCCATCGGGCGCCTCCGGGAGGGCGACCGCGTGGTCGTCGTGGCGGGGAGCCCGCCGAACACCCCGGGCTCGACCAACCTCATCCGGGTGCACGAGGTGGGGACCGACTCATGAGCGGAGCGGCGGCCGGGGACGGCGGCAGCCAGGCTGCGGCGCTGATGGCCGTGCTGGACCTGGAGGAGCGCGACACCGACCTCTACGTCGGCCGGACGCCGCGGACGCCGCTGCAGCGGATCTTCGGCGGCCAGGTCGCCGGGCAGGCGCTGATGGCCGCCTCACGCACACTGCCGGGGGAGCGCGCCGTGCACTCGCTGCACGCGTACTTCCTGCGGCCCGGCGACCCGCACGAGGAGATCCGCTACGCCGTCGAGCGGATCCGGGACGGGCGCACCTTCAGCTCCCGCCGGGTGGTCGGCCGGCAGCGGCGCCGCGGCGAGGACGTCGCCATCTTCGCGCTCACCGCGGACGCCTCGGTGCCGGAGGCCCCCGTCGTCGAGCACGCGCTGCCGATTCCCGAGGTGCCGGCCCCGGAGACGCTGCCCAGCCTACCCGAGGTGGTGGCGCCCTACGGGGAGCGCGCCGCGGTCGCGCTGGCCATCAGCGAGGCGGTGGAGCAGCGGCTGCTGGAGGACCCGTTCGCCCGGATGCCGAAGACGCCGCCGGACACCCGCACGTGCGTGTGGATGCGGGTCGCCGGCCGGCTGCCCGAGGACGCCAACGTGCACCGCTCGGCGCTGACGTTCGTCAGCGACCTGACCCTGCTCTCGGCCGGGCCGGCCCGGATGGGCGGGGGCTGGGGTGGGGAGTACGTCGGCGCCAGCCTCGACCACGCGGTGTGGTTCCACACGCCGGTCCGGGCCGACGAGTGGTTCCTCTACCAGACCGACAGCCCGGCGGCCGGGCGCTGTGCCTGGGCCAGATATGGGCCGCCGACGGCACGCACGTGGCCACGGTCGCCCAGCAGGGCCTCATCAGGTCCCTGCGGGGCTGACTCAGGAGCCGGTGCCCCGGGCCCCGGCGTCGGCCTCGCCATCGTCCGGGACGACGCCGTCAGCCTCGGGGCGGGCGGCGTCGGCCTCGGCGTGCGGTGCGGTTTCCGCCACCGCCAGGTCCTCCTGGGCGCGGGCCTGGCCGGCCGTCTCGTCCTGCGCGGCCGGCGTCTCCACCGGAGCCGGCTGGGCCTGCGCACGGGCGGCCTCCTCC
>JALYNA010000495.1 GCA_030773455.1 Actinomycetota bacterium | reverse complement strand
GGTCAGGCACGAGGACGGACGGGAGTGAGACCGACCGTCGGCCGAGGCTGCGGGAACCGCACCGAAACAGAACGCGAAGGTCCGCTTCGCCGCGCGCGGCATGGACCTCGTCCTGCCGGGTAGCTGGGTTCCATGCGACTCGTGAAGCCTTCAACCAAGCGTTCCTCCCTCCTGGCAGACGTCGGTCGAGGCGTGCTGGCCGGTGTGGCCGGCAGCGTCGTGATGACCGCGTTCCAGAAGCTGGTCGAGATGCCGATCTCCGAGCGTGAGGACAGCTACGGCCCGGCTCAGCTGGCCCAGAAGCTGCTTCCGCTCACGCCCAGCAGTGACGCGGGGATGAAGCGGTTGAACTACGCGACCCACACCGCTCTGGGCGCCATGTGGGGTGCCGCCTACGGCGTGGCCGCCCACCGGGGCCTGCGCGGTCTGCGCGGCACCGCGGCGACCTTCGGCGCCATCTACACGCAGGACCTCGTCATGATCACCGCGCTCGGGCTCGGCAAGCCGTGGACGTGGTCGCGCAAGGAGGCCACCATCGACGTCCTGGACAAGGTCGTGGTGATCGCGGCCACGTCAGCGATCTTCGACCGGGTGCTTTCTCCGACAGCCCGGTGAGGGTGCAGGGCCGGTCTGCGTGACCGGGCCGGCCCTACGCGTGAGCCGAGGGTCACGAGCCATGGTGAGCGTGCTGTCGGGGGACCCCCCGAGCGCCGTCCGGACCGGGCGGAACGTGTCTGCGTGCCCGGGCAACGACTCACCTGAAGCGGCTCGACCCTGAGCATCCGGATTCCCCTCGCCGGGAGGAGGGGAACAGCCAGGGCTGGAGACGACGGTGTACGGCACCGAGGAGCCGGTCGCCGGCGGCCCGTCCCGCACTGCGGTCGGCCCGATGGGGCCCGGCTCAGGCGTCGCGCTGCCGCCGTGGGCTCGCGAGGACGGCGACCAGGGCCAGGCCGGTGACCGCGGCGACGAGCAGCAGTGCACCTGGATAGCCCACGTGCGGGGCGGCGAGGGCCAGTGCGTAGGGAATGACCAGTCCCAGATAGGTGAGGCTGTAGTAGACGGCGACCAGGGCGCCCAGTTCCTCCGGTGCGGCCAGGCATTCCACCTCGCGCAGTCCCACCACCAGGCAGATGCCGTATCCGCAGCCGAGCAGCAGCGCGGCAGTGGTTCCCGTGGCCAGGCCTGGGTGCGCCGTGGCGAGGGCGGTGGCGAGGTAGCCGCTGGTGACGACGGACAGCCCGGCCACAGCGGGCCGGACGTCGTCGGGTTGCGCCATCGACGCCTGCAGTCGCCGACCCCACCGCTGGCCGGCCAGTCCCGCGCCGAGGGCGGCGGCGGCGAGGGCGCCGGTGAACGCGATGGCGGTCGTGCGCGGGAGCAGGGTCGCGTGTGCCGGCACCGTGGTGAAGGCGAGGCTCACGCTGCCGAAGACGAACGGTGCGGTCGGTGCGACGACGCGCCGGAATCGGACCGCTCGGGCGGAGGTGGGTAGCAGGCGCAGGCGGCCTCCGGCGACCGGCGGCCGGGTCTCGGCGGCGCGCGGCAGGAAGGCCAGGGCGGTTCCGCCGAGGACCAGGTGCACGAGGTAGGGCAGGACCGTGGGCGAGGGCGCCCACTGCGCAAGTACGCCGGCCACCAGCGGGCCGACGGCGAATCCGGCGGTCAGGGCGAGGGCGGCCCGGCGGGCGGCGACCCCGGGCGAGTCGCCGGACAGCTCCTTGACCCAGGCGGTGCCGACGGTGAAGACGGTCCCGGAGACCACCCCGGTGAGCAGCCGCCCGGCGTAAAGCCCGGCCGTGCCGGTGTGCCCGGTGATGAGGACGGCGGTGGCGAGCAGTGACAGTGCGGCGAAGCAGAGCATGATGCGTCGCCGTCCGTGGCGGTCGCTGGCCGGGCCGCCGATGAGGAAGCCGGGGATCAGCCCGAGGGCGTACACACCGAAGATCGCCGTCGCGTCGGCGTCGGAGAGGGCCAGGGTCTGGCGGTAGACGGCGAGCAGGGGCACGAAGTGGTTGGCACCGTAGCCGACGGCGAACATGGCCAGCGCCGGCCACCGCCATTGCCCGATTACACCCTGCGGCGCCCGGCCGGCCCCGCGGATCACGGTCGGGTGCTCGGGTCCGTCCGGACCTGCATCAGGCGACCTCCTCCAACGTCGGGTAGTCCATGTACCCGGCGTAGGTCCCGCCGTGGAAGCTCGACTGGGCGCCGACGTTGAGCTCCGCACCCATCCCCAGTCGGCGGACCAGGTGTGGGTCGGCGAGGAACGCCCGTCCGACCGCGACCAGGTCGGCGCGACCGTCGTCGAGCAGGTGCTTCAGGTTGTCCGTCGTCGTCTCCAGGTTCAATGGCGGGTTGACGATCAGCGTCTGCGACCAGTTTGCGGCAAATCCTCCCGGTGGCCGTGGGCGTCCATCGACGACGTGCAACCGGACCCGCCGGCACGGCCGCCGCTTGCGTCGCTCGAGCAGCCGCGGGAATAACGGCACCTTGCAGCGCACGGTCAGTCAACGGGTGTGGCCGACCATCCGCTTCTGAT
>JALYNA010000494.1 GCA_030773455.1 Actinomycetota bacterium | reverse complement strand
GCGGCGTTCCACGGCGCCACCCCGGTCAGCGCGTGGAACGCCCCGGCGGCGACACCGAAGACGTCCGAGGCCGGGCCGGGCGCCCCACCGCGGGCCACGGTGGGGTCGACGTAGGCCGGTGTGACCTCACCGGCCGCCACCTCCCCCAGCACCCGTGCCACGCCCAGGTCGGTGAGCACCGGGCGGCCCTCGGCGGTGAACACGACGTTGCCCGGGGAGAGGTCGCCGTGCACCACCCCGCGCTCGTGCGCGTGCGCCAGCGCGGCGGCCACGGGCGCCAGGGCGGTGACCACCTCCCCCGGCCGCAGCCGGCCCCGGCGGGACAGCAGCGCGGCCAGGCTGCCGCCGGCCAGCAGGTCGAGCACCAGCGCGACCCGCGGCCGCCCACCCCGACGGGGTTCGTGGACGACCTCGTGCAGCCGGACCAGGTGCGGGTGGTCGAGCTCCCCCAGCAACGCCGCCTCCCGGGCCTGGCGCTCGGCGTCCCCCTCCACCAGCAGCTTGACCGCCACCGCCGGGCCTCCGGACCGGGGCACCGCACGCCACACCTCGCCGGACCCGCCGCGGCCGAGCAACTCCTCCAGCCGATAGCCGGGGACGACGGGCGCGGGCGGGGACGACGGCATGCCAGGCACCGTAGGTGGCCCGGCGGCGACCCCGTCGGCGTTGTCCACAGGGGCCGGCCCGGCCATCGGTGCTGGGCCGGGCGGTGGGACGACGCCGGGCGGCCTAGCTTCAGTGCCATGCCCTTGTCCGCCCGCGCCCAGGTCGTCGTCGTCGGAGCCGGGCTGGCCGGGCTGTCCGCGGCCGTCCGGCTGGCCGCCGCGGGTGTCGACGTGCACGTCGCCGAGGCTGCCGGGCACGCCGGCGGCCGGCTGGCCACCGAGCGGGTCGACGGCTTCGTGGTCGACCGCGGCTTCCAGGTGCTCAACACCGGCTATCCGCGCGCCGCCGACCTCGACCTGGCAGCCCTGGACCTCGGCTGGTTCTGGCCGGGCGCGGCGGTCCGGGTCGACGGCTCCCGCTCCCGGGTCGTGGATCCGCGGCGCCGGCCGGCGGCGGCCCTCGACACGCTGCGTGCGCCGATCGGGTCGCCGTTGCGCAAGGCCGCGATAGCCGCCTACTCCGCCCGGGCCGACTATGCGCCGGTCGACCGACTGCTGCGCGAGCCGGAGACGTCCGCCGAGGAGCGGCTGCGGCGGGCCGGGGTCGGCGAGACGGCGCTGGAGCGCCTGTTCCGCCCCTTCCTCGCCGGGGTGCTGCTGGAGGAGCGGCTGGAGACCTCGAGCCGCTACCTGGACCTGCTGTGGCGCAGCTTTGCCCGCGGGGCCATCGGACTGCCGGCCCGCGGCATGCAGGCCGTGGGCGAGCAGCTGGCCGGCCGGGTGGGCGCCGACCGCGTGCACCTGGGTGTCCGGGTCACTGCCGTGGCGGCGACGAGGTCCTGACCGACGTCGGGCGCACCCGCGCCGACGCGGTCGTCGTCGCCACCGACCCCGACACCGCGGCCGCCCTGGTCCCCGGCCTGACGGCGTCCGCACCGCGTCAGGTCACCACCCACCTCCACGTGCTGCCGGCCTCACCGACCGGGGAGCCGCTGCTCGTCCTCGGCGCGCCGGGCGGGCGGCTGGTCAACAGCGTCGTGCTCAGCGACGCCCAGCCCGCATACAGCCCGAACGGCCGGGCGCTGGTCGCCAGCTCCAGCCTCGCGCCCACCCGGGAGGCCGACGTGCGGGCCGAGGTCGCGGCCTGCACGGGATCGGCTCCGGCGACCTCGAGCACCTGACCTCGATCACCGTTCCGCAGGCCCAGCCGGCCGCCGTCCCGCCGTTGTGCCTGCGGCAGCCGGTCGACCTGGGCAACGGGCTGTACGTCGCCGGCGACCACCGCGACACCCCGTCCATCCAGGGCGCCATGGCCAGCGGCGCGCGGGCCGCCCGTGCCGTCCTGAGTGCCCTGCGCCCGGACCAGCGGGGAGCGGCCTGACCTCAGGGCGTGTCGTGCAGCGCGGCCCACACCCTCTCCGCCGTGAGCGGCAGCTCCTGGAGGCGGACGCCGACCGTCCGGGCGACGGCGTTGCCGATCGCCGGCGCCACCCCGAGGTTGCCGAACTCGCCCACGGCCTTGGCGCCGAACGGGCCGGTGCCCTGCTGGTCACCCACGTTGACGATGGTCAGGGGCGGCATGTCCGGCGCGGTCGGGAGCTTGTAGTCGCCGAGGCTGCCGGCCAGCACCTGGCCGTCCTCCACCGGCAGCTCCTCCATGAGCGCGGCACCCAGGCCGAAGGCGAAGCCGCCCTCCAGCTGACCGCGGTGGGAGAGGGGGTTGATGACGGTCCCGGTGTCGGCGGCCATCGCTGCGCGCAGCACGGTGACCTGTCCGGTCAGCTCGTCGACCGCCACCTCGACGGCCACGGCGCCGAACGCGTCGCTCTTCTCGCCCCGCGGGGCCTCGCCCTCGCCGATGACGGACACCGGGAACTCCGAGACCTCGGCCAGCTTCGCGCGCATGGCGGTGGCGGCCACCAGCGCCGCCTCACCCAGCACCCGGGTGACCCGGCTGGCGCCGGCCCCCTGGTCGAACATGGCCTCGGCGGTGGGCCGCTGCACCACCTCCACGCAGGACTCCTCGACCCCGAGGGCTGCGGCCGCCACCCGCGCGATCATCGTGACCGTGCCCGCCCCCTGGTCGGCCGCACCGGTGATGATCTCGAACCGGTCCGGGGACAGCGCCCGGAGCACCACGCCGCCCGTCCCGGCACCGCCCTTGCGGCGGTAGACCGCGATGCCCGTGCCGCGGCCGGCCGGGCGCTCGGCCGCCCAGCCGATCTCCTCGGCGGCGCGGTCCAGCACCTCCTCGGCGACCGAGAGCGCACCGGTGCCGTCGGGCGCGGGGTGCCCCGGCCGCAGCAGGTTCCACCGGCGGAGCTCCAGCGGGTCCATGCCCAGCTCGGCGGCGATGAGGTCCACGTGCGTCTCGCCGGCGAAGATCGCCTGCACCTCGCCGGGGGCCCGCATGTGGCCGCCGGGCACGGAGTTCGTGTAGACGGTCCGCAGCCGGTGCCGGGTGGTGGGGATCGAGTAGGCCGACATCGTGTCCAGGCCGCCGTGCGGCACCAGGTCCACCGCGGCCTTCCCCGCCGCGTAGGCGCCGCCGTCGAAGACGACGTCCGCGGAGTGGGCGACGAAGGTGCCGTCGCTGCGCACCCCGGTGCGCAGGGTGATCTCGGCGGCGTGCCGGGGTCCGGTGCCGCTGAGCTCCTCGACGTAGGACATCACCGAGCGGACCGGCCGCCCGGTGGCCCGAGCCAGGTAGAAGCAGACGAACTCGTCGATCGAGAAGCCCTTGCCGCCGAAGTCGCCGCCGATGAACCGGTTGTAGACGACGATCTGCTCGGCCGGGTGCCCCGTGACCGACGCCATGTGCGCGCGCAGGGTGAACGGCGCCTTGTTGGTCGAGATCACGTGGCAGACGTCGCCCTCGAACCAGACCACGGCGCCGTGCGGCTCGATGAAGCCCTGGTGCTGGCGTGGGGTGCGGAAGGTGTGCTCGAACACCCGGTCGGCGTCGGCGAAGGCCGCCTCGACCTCCTCGGGGCTCCGCCCGGCCACCAGGTCACCCTGGATGTTCAGGTGCTCGGGCAGGTCGCGGGTACCGCCGCGCATCGTCAGGTAGGACGCTGCCTCGGGGTGCAGCACCGGGGCGTCCTCGGTCAGCGCGTCCCGCGGGTCGAAGACGGCGGGCAGGTCGTCGTAGTCGACCTCGATCAGCCGGACGGCCTCCTCGGCGGCCTCCCGCGTCTCGGCCGCGACGGCCGCGACGCGCTGCCCGATGAACCGGACCCGGTCCGTGGCCAGCACCGGCAGGTCGCGCAGGTGCCGGCCGAAGCGGACGTCGCCGATGTCGGCGCCGGTGAGGACGACGACGACGCCGGGCACCTCGCGGGCGTCGGCCGTGTCGATCCGGGCGATCGTCGCGTGCGGCACCGGGCTGGACAGGCAGGCCACGTGCAGGACGCCGTCCGGATAGTGGTCACCGGTGTAACGCGCCTGGCCGGTGACCTTCAGGTGGCCCTCGTGCCGGATCTCCGGGCGGGCGAAGGGCTGTCGCATGGTCGTCCGGGTCATGCGTAGGCCTCCGTCGCCAGTCGCTGCAGCAGGCGCCGGGTGCAGACCCGCGCCATCTCGGTCTTGTAGCGGCTCGAGCCGCGGCCGTCGCTCACCGGGTCGAGCGCCTCGGTGAGCGCGTCGGCCGCCGCGGCGAGGGCCGCCTCCCCGGTGTGGGCGCCCACGAGCGCCTCCTCGGCCGCACGGCAGCGGAGCGTGGTCGAGCCGCCGCCGGCGATCGCGAGCCGCGCGTCGGTGAACCGACCGTCGACCACGGTGACGCCGGCGGCGACCGACACCGTCGGATAGTCGTCCTTCGTGCGTGGCAGGAACTTGAGGTACCCGGTGCGCAGCCCGGCGGGGGCGGCGGGCACGTGCACGGACTCGAGGATTTCGTCCTCGCCGAGGACGGTCTGGAAGAAGCCGACGAACAGGTCGGTGACCGGCACCTCCCGGACGCCGTCCGGCCCGCGGAGGCGGGCCACCGCCTCGTGCACCATGAGCATCGGCGGCAGGTCCTGGTTCGGGTCGGCGTGCACCAGGTTGCCGCCGAGGGTCGCCTGGTTGCGGATCCGGACGGTGGCCACGTGCGACGCGGCCTCTCCCAGGCCCGGGGCGAGATCGCGGACGAGCGGAGAGGTCTCGACGTCCCGGATCGTCGTCATCGCGCCGAAGGTCAGCCCGTCGGCCGGGGACCCGGCCACCCCGTGCAGCTCGGGCACCCCGCTCAGCGAGATCACGTGCTCGGGCTCGGCCAGACCGAGCTTGGCCATGTTGATCAGCGACGTCCCGCCGGCGAGCAGCTCCGCCTCGTCCCCGAGTTCCGTGCGCAGGTCGAGCGTCTCGGTGACGGTCGTCGGCCGGTGGAAGTCGAACAGCCGCATCAGTCCCGCTCCCCCGAACCGGCGTCAGCGGCTTGGAGCACGGCGTTGACGATCGAGTAGTAGCCGGTGCAGCGGCAGATGTTGCCCATCATCCAGTCCCTGACCTCGTCCGCCGACGGCTTCGGGCACTCCTTCAGCAGCGCGGTCGCGGCGACCACCTGGCCCGGCGTGCAGATGCCGCACTGGAACCCGCCGCACTCGACGAAGGCCTGCTGCACCGGGGAGAGCGTGCCGTCGTCCTCCGCCAGCCCCTCGACGGTGGTCAGCTCGCGTCCCGCGACCGCCCCCACGGGCAGCAGGCAGGCCGACATCAGCTTCCCGTCGACCAGGACGCTGCAGGCTCCGCAGACCCCGACGCTGCAGCCCTCCTTGGTGCCGGTGAGCCCGAGGTCCTCCCGCAGGACGTCGAGCACGGGCCGGGCCGGCGCGGTCTCGACGGAGCGCTCCTGCCCGTTGATGCGGAACGTGATCCGCTCGCTGGTACCGGACATCCGGGCTCACTTCCTCTCGTCGGAGCTCGCACGACGGTCGTCGGATGCGATCCTCGCCTGCGGACTAATGGTCTGACAACTACCTTCCCTAGGTTCGTGTGCCGAGCGCGCAGCACCGCACGCCCGGCGGGGGGTACCAAGGACGGCGCCGGGAGGAGGCCGTGTGCCGCGGGACGTCGAGTCGCTCCGCGACGTCCTGGCCGTGCAGCGTCCGGCCCTGCCGAGGACGGCCCTGCTGCTCGCCGGCGACCGCACGAGCGCCAAGGACCTCGTCCATGAGGCCCTGTCGCGGACGGTGCGCCGCCGGTCGTGGCGGCCCCGCGGGCCGGCTCTGGAGCCGGCGCTCGAGGTCCGCGCGGCGATGGTCTGGCTGCACGGCCGCCGCGCCCGCGGTCCGGGAGCCGAGCAGGTGGTCGACCCCCGGGTGCGGGGCGGCGGAGGACGCCTTTGCCGAGGAGCTCCCCGACCTGCCGCCCCGGACCGGGCGGTGGTGGTCCTGCGCCGGTACGAGCACCGGCCGGGAGCGGAGGTCGCCGCCGTCCTCGGCATCCCGGCGGAGGACATCGTCGCCGAGGAGCGTCGTGCGGACGCCGGACGGTGCCGAGGCGGTGGGCGTCCTCGACGGAGCCGGCCGGCCGGCGGGGGTGGCCGCGGTCACCGCCGTGCCGACGGCGCCGTTCGGGGACTACGGCGACGGCGCCGTCCGCTGACCAGCGGACCGGCATCAGAGGCACCGGGCTGCGCGGACGGCGGGCCTAGTCTGGAGGCGTGAGCGAGCTGCGGGTCGTCCGGGCGGGCAGGGTCCCCTACGAGGAGGCCTGGGAGCGCCAGCGGGAGCTGCACGCGGCCCGGGTCGCCGGCGAGGGTCCCGACACGCTGCTGCTGCTGGAGCACCCGTCGGTCTACACCGCCGGCAAGCGCACCGCGCGGCATGAGCGGCCTCAGGACGGCACCCCCGTGGTCGACGTCGACCGCGGCGGCAAGATCACGTGGCACGGCCCGGGCCAGCTGGTCGGGTACCCGATCGTCGCGCTGCCCGACCCGGTCGACGTCGTCGCCTACGTCCGCCGGCTGGAGGGCGCGCTGATCGAGGTCTGCGCCGGGTTCGGCGTGGAGGCCGGGCGGGTCGAGGGGCGCAGCGGCGTCTGGCTGCCCGCCGACGAGCCCGGCCCGGAGAGCCGGTGGCGCCCGGAGCGCAAGATCGCCGCGATCGGCATCCGGGTGGCCCGCGGCGTGACGATGCACGGCTTCGCGCTCAACTGCGACCCCGACCTGGGCGCCTTCGGCGCGATCGTCCCGTGCGGCATCGCCGACGCCGGCGTCACCTCGCTGTCGGCCGAGCTCGGGCGCGACGTGCCGATCGAGGAGGCCCTCGAGCCGGTCGAGAAGGCCGTGCGGGCGGCCCTCACCGTCTGACCGGAAAATAGTCACTGCTGCGGGGGTCACGGCGGCGCGCTTGAGCGGACCTCGGGATCGATCGTTCCGAGGCCTGCTCGGGTCGATTGTCAGGCGGCTGCGGTGATGGTGACGGTGTAGCCGAGTGCTTCGAGGCCGCGGATGTGGTCGCGCGTTTTGCGTCCTTTGTCCATGCGGATGCTGTGGTGGTCCGCGCCGAGGTCGTGGTAGCGCAGCGTGGGCTCGGTGAGCAGGTGCCAGATGATCACGAGGATGGAGCGGGCGACCGCGACGAGGGCCTTGAGCTTGCCGCGGCGTTTGA
>JALYNA010000493.1 GCA_030773455.1 Actinomycetota bacterium | reverse complement strand
GCGTCCTCGCTGGACACCGGGCGCAGCACCACCGGGTGGCCGTAGGTGCGCCCGTCGCCCTGGACGCCGACCGAGCGGACGTCGGCCAGCAGCACCACCGGGCACTGCCAGATCTCGCGGTCCAGGCCGGCGGCGGTGAGCTCGGCGCGGGCGATCGCGTCGGCCCGGCGCAGCACGTCGAGCCGCTGCTGGGTGACCTCGCCGATGATCCGGATGCCCAGCCCGGGGCCCGGGAACGGCTGCCGCCACACTAGCGACTCGGGCAGGCCGAGCTGCAGCCCGACCTCGCGCACCTCGTCCTTGAACAGGGTGCGCAGCGGCTCGACGAGGGTGAAGGTGAGGTCCTCGGGCAGGCCGCCGACGTTGTGGTGGCTCTTGATGTTCGCCGTCCCGGTGCCGCCACCGGACTCCACGACGTCCGGGTAGAGCGTGCCCTGCACGAGGAAGTCGACGGTCTCGCCGTGCGCCTCAGCGTCCCGGACGACGTCGAGGGCGGCGTGCTCGAAGACCCGGATGAACTCCCGGCCGATGATCTTGCGCTTCTGCTCCGGGTCGCTGACCCTGGCCAGCGCGCCGAGGAACTGCGAGCGGGCGTCGACCACCCGCAGGTCGGCGCCGGTGACGGCGACGAAGTCGCGTTCGATCTGCTCGGTCTCGCCCTCGCGCATGAGCCCGTGGTCGACGTAGACGCAGGTCAGCCGGTCGCCGATGGCCCGCTGGACGAGCGCGGCGGCGACGGCGGAGTCGACCCCGCCGGACAGCGCGCACAGTGCCCGCCGGTCGCCGACCTGGGCGCGGATCCGCTCGACCTGCTCCTCGACGACGTTGGCCATCGTCCAGGTCGGCTCCAGCCGGGCGATGTCGAACAGGAAGTGCTCCAGCACCGTCTGCCCGTGCGCGGTGTGCCGCACCTCGGGGTGGAACTGGACGCCCGCGAGCTTGCGGTCGACGTCCTCGAAGGCGGCCACCGGCGCCCCGGTGGAGGTGGCGGTGACCGTGAACCCGGGCGGGGCGGCGCTGACGGCGTCCCCGTGGCTCATCCACACCGACTGCTCAACCGGCAGGGAGCCAAACAGCCGGCCCTGCGTGGTGACCGTCAGCGGGGTGCCGCCGTACTCGCGGTCGCCGGTGCGCGCGACCGTGCCGCCCAGCGAGGCGGCCATCGCCTGGAAGCCGTAGCAGATGCCGAACGCCGGGACGTCGGCCTCGAACAGCGTCGGGTCCACCTGCGGGGCGTCGTCGGCGTAGACGCTGGACGGCCCGCCGGAGAGCACGATGGCCGCCGGCTTGCGGGCGACGATCTCCTCGGCCGGGACGTCGGAGGGGACGATCTCGGAGTAGACGCCGGCCTCGCGGATGCGCCGGGCGATGAGCTGGGCGTACTGGGCGCCGAAATCGACGACGAGGACGGTCGGGAAGTCCATCAGTCGTCCTGCGCGGCGGGCTGGTAGCCCCCGATGACGAGGTCGACCCGCTGGAACTCCTTGAGGTCGCGGTAGCCGGTCTTGGCCATCGTCCGGCGCAAGGCGCCGAACAGGTTGGTCCGCCCGTCGGCGCTGCGCGCCTCACCGAGCAGGACGTCGTGCAGCGAACCGGCGGGGGGAACCGGCGCCGACGTGCCGCCGCGGGGCAGCCGCGGGTGGGCGGCGACCGAGTCCCACCAGATGCCGGCGCCGGGGGCCTCCGCCGCGGCGCGCAGCGGCTCGCCGAGCTGGACGGCGTCCGCCCCGCAGGCCAGGGCGCGGGCGATGGCACCGCTGGTCTCGATCCGGCCGTTGGTGATGACGTGCACGTAGCGGCCGCCGGTCTCGTCGAGGTAGTCACGGCGCGCTGCGGCGGCGTCGGCGATGGCGCTGGCCAGCGGGACCCGGATGCCCATGACGGCGTCGGTGGTCGAGTACGTGTCGGCGCCCACGCCGACGATCACGCCGGCCGCGCCGGTGCGCATCAGGTGCAGCGCGGTCTGGTAGTTCGCCGCCCCGCCCACGATCACCGGGACGTCGAGGTCGGCGATGAAGTCCTTGAGGTTGAGCGCGTCGCCGTGGGTCGTGACGTGCTCGGCCGACACGATCGTGCCCTGGATGACCAGCAGGTCCACGCCCGCGGCGAGCACCGTCGGGGCCAACTGCAGGGTGTGCTGCGGGGAGACGCGCACCGCCGTCGTCACCCCGGCGTCGCGGATCTCCTTGACCCGGGCGGTGATGAGGTCGGCCTTCACCGGCTCGGCGTAGATCTCCTGCAGCCCGCGGGTGACGTCGTCGGCCGGCAGCGAGGCGATCCGCTCGAGCAGCGGCTCGGGCTCGTCGTAGCGGGTCCACAGGCCCTCGAGATCGAGGACTCCCAGGCCGCCGAGCCGGCCGATCGCGATGGCGGTCTCCGGCGAGACGACGCCGTCCATCGCGCTGGCGACCAGCGGCAGCTCGAAGCGGTAGGCGTCGATGTCCCACGCGAGGCTGACGTCCTCCGGATCGCGGGTGCGCCGCGACGGCGCGATGACGACGTCGTCGAACCCGAAGGCCCGCCGCCCGGTCTTGCCGATGCCGATCTCGACGGTGTCGGGCACGCCGCTCAGCCCCGCCCGCTGTAGTTGGGGGCCTCGACGGTCATCTGGATGTCGTGCGGGTGGCTCTCCTTGAGCCCGGCGGCGGTGATGCGGGTCAGCTGCGCCGCCTGCAGCTCGCCGATCGTGCGCGCGCCGCAGTAACCCATGCCGGCGCGCAGGCCGCCGACGAGCTGGTGGGCGACGCCGGCCAGCGAGCCGCGGTAGGGCACCTGGCCCTCGATGCCCTCGGGCACGAGCTTCTCGTCGGAGAGCACGTCGTCCTGGAAGTAGCGGTCCTTGCTGAAGCTCGACTGCCCCTGCCCGCGCGAGCGCATCGCGCCGAGGGAGCCCATGCCGCGGTAGCTCTTGTACTGCTTGCCGTTGACGAACACCAGCTCGCCCGGGCTCTCCTCGACGCCGGCCAGCAGGCTGCCGAGCATCACCGTGTCGGCACCGCACGCGATCGCCTTGGCGACATCGCCGCCGGTCCGCATGCCGCCGTCCGCGATCACCTTGACGTAATCGCCGGTCTCGAGCATGTGCTGCGAGCGCGCCGCGGCGACGTCGGCAATGGCGGTCGCCTGCGGGACGCCGATTCCGAGCACGCCGCGCGTGGTGCAGGCAGCGCCGGGGCCCACCCCGACCAGGACGGCGGCGGCGCCCGTGCGCATCAGGTGCAGGCCGGTGTGGTAGCTGGCGCAGCCGCCCAGGAC
>JALYNA010000492.1 GCA_030773455.1 Actinomycetota bacterium | reverse complement strand
GCTACGGTCAGCGCGCCTACCTCGTGCAGCTGCGCCGCGCCGGGGCGGGCACCGGGCTGGTCGACCCGATCCCGCTGCCGGACCTGTCGGCGGTGCAGTCGGCGATCGTCGACGCCGAGTGGGTGCTGCACGCGGCCAACCAGGACCTGCCCTGCCTGGCCGAGATCGGGCTGGTCCCGACACGGATCTTCGACACTGAGCTCGCCGCCCGCCTCGCCGGCCTGCCGCGGGTGGGCCTGGGCGCCGTCGTGGAGTCGCTGCTCGGGTACTCCCTGCAGAAGGGGCACTCGGCCGCGGACTGGAGCACCCGGCCGTTGCCCGAGGAGTGGCTGGTCTACGCCGCGCTGGACGTCGAGGTGCTGGTCGAGCTGCGGGACGCGCTGGCCGCCATCCTCGAGGAGCAGGGCAAGAGCGAGTGGGCGCGGCAGGAGTTCGCCGCGATCCTCGCCGCCGGGCCCCCGGCGCTCAAGGCCGACCCCTGGCGGCGGACGTCGGGCGTGCACGGCCTGCGCAACCGCCGGCAGCTGGGCATGCTCCGCTCGCTGTGGCAAGCCCGCGACGAGCTCGCCCGGCGTCGCGACATCGCTCCGGGGCGGGTGCTGCCCGACGCGGCGATGGTCTCCGCGGTGCAGGCGAACCCGGGCACCGAGGCCGCCCTGCGGGAGCTGCCCGTCTTCCGCGGCCGGGCCAACCGCAAGCTCGTGGGCACCTGGTTCGGCGCACTGGCCCGCGGCCGGGAGCTGCCGGAGGCCGAGCTGCCCCCGCACAGCCGGTCCGGCGACGGGCCCCCGCCGGTGAGCCGCTGGGCCGACCGTGACCCGGCTGCCGCCACCCGGCTGCAGGCCGCCCGCGCCGGGCTGGCCGAGCTGGCCGCTGCGCACGTCGTGCCGGTGGAGAACCTGCTCTCCCCCGACCTGGTGCGCCGGCTGATGTGGACCCCGCCCGAGCCCCGGGACGCCGCAACGGTCGCCGCGGCGCTGCGGGGCGGTGGCGCCCGCGAGTGGCAGGTCGAGCTCACCTGCGACCTGCTCACCGACGCGCTCAACCGCGCTTGAGCCGCAGGATCCAGGCATAGGAGGCAATACCTACGTCTAGCGGTCCGGGACGCAGGTATTGCTTCCTATGCCTCGTCAATAGGAGGCGGGCGTGCGTGTCCCGCCGTCGCTCAGCGGAACTTGGCGGTGAGGCTGTCCATCGTGCGGTTCACCGAGGCGACCTTGACGTGCGAGATCCCGCTGGTCGCCCCGGCGGCCAGCACGGCCTCGTGCGCCGCCCGCAGCGTCGCCCAGACCTCGTCGGCCTCGCCCTCCAGCGTCGTCCCCAGCGCGCCGACCTCATGGCGCAGACCGGAGGCCCGGATGACCGCGATCGCTGCCTCGACGTGGGCGTGCGGGTCCTCGGCGGTACCCGGTGGCGAGGGGGCCACCTGCATCTCCGCGATGACCGTCGTCACGGCCGCTCCTCCACCACCTCGGCCACGCGGCCCTCGGCGCGTTCGTCGAGCACCGCCGTCCACTCGGCGATCCGGCGGGCGACGTCCTGCTCGGTGAGGCCGGCGTCGGCCAGCACCTGGCCGACGCTGCCGTGCTCGAGGAACGCCTGCGGCAGGCCCAGGGCCCGCAGCGGGACGTCGATGCCGCGGTCCTGCAGAGCCTGGGTCAGCGTCGTGCCCACACCCCCGGCGCGCCCGCCGTCCTCGACGGTGACGACCAGCCGGTGGGCCGCGGCGAGGTCGACTAGCTCGGGAGAGACCGGCAGCACCCAGCGCGGGTCGACGACGGTCACCTCGATGCCGTGGTCGGCGGCGCGCTCGGCGGCGGCCAGGCACAGCGGCACCATCGAGCCGACGGCGACCAGCAGCACGGTGCCGTCGCCCCGCCCACCGTCCCCGCCGGCCTGTCCGCCGCGGCGCAGGACGTCGACCGGGCCGCGCCGTTCCAGTGCCGGGACGTCGACCGGCGGGGTGCCCTTCGGGAACCGGACGACGGTCGGCCCGTCAGTGACCTCGACCGCCTCGCGCAGCGCCTCGCGCAACGTCGGCTCGTCCCGGGGCGCGGCCAGCCGCAGCCCGGGGACGACGGAGAGGATCGACATGTCCCACATGCCGTTGTGCGAGGCACCGTCGCTGCCGGTGACCCCGGCCCGGTCCAGGACCACGGTGACCGGCTGGCGGTGCAGCGCGACGTCCATGAGCAACTGGTCGAAGGCCCGGTTGAGGAACGTCGAGTAGACCGCGACCACCGGGTGCAGACCGCCCATCGCCAGGCCCGCGGCCGAGGTCAGCGCGTGCTGCTCGGCGATGCCCACGTCGTAGGTGCGCTGGGGGAAGCGCTCGGCGAAGGCGGCAAGGCCGGTCGGGTGCAGCATCGCCGCGGTGATCGCGACGACGTCGGAGCGCTCGGCGCCGATGCGCATCAGCTCGTCGGAGAAGGCCGTCGTCCAGTCCCGCCCGGCGGTGACCGTGCTCGCCCCGCTGTCGGGGTCGAAGACCCCCGTGGCGTGCCAGGCGTCGATCTGGTCGGTCTCGGCCGGCGGATAGCCGAAGCCCTTGGTGGTGACGGCGTGCACGATGACCGGCCCGCCGAAGGAGCGGGCCCGGCGCAGCGCGGACTCCATCGCCCGGATGTCGTGCCCGTCGACCGGGCCGAGGTACTTCAGGCCCAGGTCCTCGAACATGCCCTGCGGCGAGAGGACGTCCTTGAGGCCCTTCTTGATGCCGTGCAGCGCGTCGTAGAGCGCCGAGCCCACCACCGGGGCGCGGTGCAGGGCCTGGCGCACCTGCAGCAGTGCCTGCTCGTAGCCCGGGCGCAGCCGCAGGCTGGCCAGCGCGTCGGCGACCCCGCCGATCGTGGGCGAGTAGGAGCGGCCGTTGTCGTTCACGACGATGACCACCGGCCGGTCCTGAGCGCCGGCGATGTTGTTCAGCGCCTCCCAGGCCATGCCGCCGGTGAGCGCGCCGTCACCGATGACGGCGACCACCGGACGGTGCTCACCCCGGACGGCGAAGGCCTTGGCCAGCCCGTCGGCGTAGGACAGCGAGGTGGAGGCGTGGCTGTTCTCCACCCAGTCGTGCTCGCTCTCGGCGCGGCTCGGATAGCCGGAGAGGCCGTCGCGCTGGCGCAGCCGCGAGAAGTCCTGCACGCGGCCGGTGAGCATCTTGTGCACGTAGGTCTGGTGGCCGGTGTCGAAGACGATCGGCTCGCGCGGGGAGTCGAAGACGCGGTGCACGGCGATGGTCAGCTCGACCGCACCGAGGTTGGGCCCGAGGTGGCCGCCGGTCTTGGCGACGCTGGTGACGAGTGCGTCGCGGATCTCGGCGGCGAGTGCCGGCAGCTGGTCGGCCGGGAGCGCCTTCAGGTCATCGGGGCTGTGGAGCGATCGCAGGAGCGACACGAGGGGGGTGCGTCCTCTCCATCGGCGGCAGGTGCGGCGTCGCGACGGCCGCGGACCCACTGTAACCGCGTGCACGAGGCACTCCCGGGCGAGCGCAGGCCCGTCCCTACAGCCGCGGTACCCAGCGCTCACCGCGCAACGCACCGGCGACCACGTCCACCCCGCGGGCGGCCGACACCAGCCGGGCACCCTCGCGTTCGTACGCGGCGATCGCCGCCTCCATCGCGTCGGCCGGCAGGTCGTCGGCCAGCTCCACCCGGAC
>JALYNA010000491.1 GCA_030773455.1 Actinomycetota bacterium | reverse complement strand
CCCCGGCGGCAACGCCCTCAACGTCGCCGTGGCCGCCGGCCGCCTCGGCGTCCCCGTGCGGCTGCTCGCCCGGCTGGGCACCGGGCCCCTGGCCGCGGGGCTGCGGCGGCACGCCGAGCTGGCCGGTGTCGACCTGGCCGGGCTGGTGCCGGCTGCCGAGCCGGTCAGCCTCGCGGTCGTGGGACTGGGCCCCGACGGCAGCCCGGACTACGGCTTCCACGTGCAGGGCGCCGCTGACTGGCAGTGGACCGACGAGGAGCTCGCCGCCGTCCTGCCGTCCGGGACGGCGATCCTGCACGTCGGCTCGATCTCCAGCTGGACCCCGCCCGGCTGCGAGGCGATCGCCCAGCTGGTCGAGCAGGTGGCCGCCGACGGCCGGGCGCTGGTCAGCGTCGACCCCAACATCCGCCCGATGCTGGCCGGCGGCCCGGTCGGGACGGCGCTCGGCAACTCCCCCGCCGCGGTGCGCGCGCGCCTGGACCGGCTGCTGTCGCGCGCCGACATCGTCAAGGTCAGCGCCGAGGACCTCGCCTGGCTGGAGCCCGACAGCGTCGACGGCCTCGACGGGACGGTGCTGCGCTGGGCCGACCGCGGCGCGGCCCTGGTGCTGCTCACCGACGGCGGAGGGCCGCTGCGCATCGCCCGGCCCGGCCGCGACCTGCTGCGCCGCGAGCCACCGCGGGTGACCGTGGCCGACACGGTGGGCGCCGGGGACTCGCTCGCCGCGGGGCTGTTCGCCGGCCTGCTGGACGCGGGCATCACCACCCGGGCGGCGCTGGAGCAGCTGCCCGACGAGGAGCTCCTGCCGATCGTCGACGACGCCGCGCTCGTCGCCGCGCTCAACTGCACCCGCGAGGGCGCCGACCCGCCGACCCGGGACGAGCTGGCCGCGGCCCGCCGGTGACCGCCCCCGCCACACCTCTCCGCGACCGTCGTCCCGGCGGCCGGCGGAGCGGTCAGTCGCGGCCGCCGACGATCGCCGAGGGCGTGGTGACCTCCTTGGGCGTGCGTGGCAGCACCGTGTCGAAGTAGGACCGCGCGGCCCTCGTCGTCCCGACGTCGTGGCCGGCCCGCTCGGACAGGAACCAGCGGTGCTCGAGGATCTCGTGGAAGACCTCGGCGGGTGCCAGCCGGCCGGCGAGATCGGGCGGGACGGCGTCGACGACGGGCTGGTAAGCCTCGGCCAGCCAGCGGTAGCCGGCGACCGTCTCGGGCACGGGCGCGCCGGTCCTGTGCTCCAGGGCGGCGCGGTAGGCGCGCAGGTCGTTGAGCAGCCGGCGGGCCTGGCGCTCCTGCACCTCCAGGCCGGTCAGCCGGAACAGCTCCCGGCGGTTCTGCCCGGGCTCGGAGACGCGGGTCTCCACGCGCAGCCGCGCGCCCCCCTCCGGGTCCGTGACCAGCTCGATCTCACCGACGTCGAACCCCAGGTCGTTGAGCCGCTGCAGCCGCTCGGCCACCCTCTGGCGCTGCTCGGCCAGTGCGAAGACCTCCTCGCGGTTCACCTCCTCCCACAGCGCCTCGTAGCGCACCGGAAGGCTGTTGGCGACCTCGATCGGGTCGACGTGCGCGGGCAGCAGGTCGCCGACCTGCAGGTCCAGCAGCTCGGCACCCACCCGCTCGCGCGCGAGGTCCACGTCGTAGCGCCGCTGCCCGGGGCTGAGCTGGGGGTGGCGCTCGGAGGTCTCGGCGTCCACCAGGTGGGCGGTGAAGGCACCGGCGTCGAGCCGGAACAGGGTGTTGGACAGCGAGCAGTCGCCCCAGAAGACGCCGGCCAGGTGCAGCCGGACGAGCAGGACGACCATCGTGTCGAGCAGCTGCTCGGCGGAGTGCTCGCCGTGGGGCCGGGAGAACAGGTACCGGTAGGACATCGAGTACTCGAGGTAGCGAGTGACGAGGACGGCGTCCTGGTCGTCGGGGCGGTCGACGCAGATGCCCAGCACCGAGACCGACGGCAGCCCCTCCTCCTCGAACCGACCCAGCAGCGCGTACTCGTGGCGGGCCAGCCGCTCGGGGATCTCCTTGAGCGCGTAGACGTGTCCGCCCTGCGTGGTGAAGCGGACGACGTGTCGCGAGATGCCGCGCTGCGGGACCTCGAGCAGCAGCTCGGGGGCCCACTGCTCGAGCGGCAGGTGGAAGGGCAGGGTGAGCAGTCCCGCGCTGTCGGTGGCCGGTGGCCGGAAGAGGTACCGCACCACGAGCTCCGTTGTCGCACCAGCAGCCGACGCCCGGCGGGGCGGTGCCGGACCGTCAGCCTTCCACGCCGAACCCGCCGGCGGTAACCGGCACCCACGGCCCCGTCCCGGGCCCCGCCCTGACCCTGCGAACGGTGGGGAGGACGGCGGCCCCCCTGCAGGGTCCCCGGCCCTCACCTGGCGTGCCCTGAGCGTGCGAAGGGCTCGGGGCGAGGGTCCTTCTTCGAGTGGCGGGGGGCAGGAGGGTCCTTCCTCAGGCGGCCAGCGACACCGCGCCGGCCGGGCG
>JALYNA010000490.1 GCA_030773455.1 Actinomycetota bacterium | reverse complement strand
CCGCTACACCGAGCCGAGCCTGGTCGCGCGGCTGGAGGAGCTGGGCATCGGTCGCCCCTCCACCTACGCGTCGATCATGCAGACCATCCAGGACCGCGGGTACGTCTGGAAGAAGGGCTCCGCGCTGGTGCCCACCTTCGTGGCCTTCGCCGTGGTGAACCTGCTCGAGCAGCACTTCGCCCAGCTCGTCGACTACGACTTCACCGCCTCGCTGGAGAACGAGCTCGACGAGATCGCCGCCGGTGACCTGCGCCGGGTCGACTGGCTGACCGAGTTCTACTTCGGCGGCGAGGGCCGGCACGCCGGCGGGATCGCCGCCTCCGGCGGGCTCAAGTCGGTCATCGGCCAGCAGCTGGAGGAGATCGACGCCCGCGGGGTGAACTCGATCCCGCTGCGGGCCACCGGGCCGAACGGCGAGCCGGTCGTCGTCCGGGTCGGGCGCTACGGGCCCTACCTGCAGGTCGGTGGCGAGGACGGTCCCCGCGTCAGCCTCCCCGAGGACCTCACCCCCGACGAGCTGACCCAGGAGAAGGTCGAGGAGTTGCTCGCCGCGCCGTCCGCCGACCGCGCGCTCGGCACCGACCCGGAGTCCGGGCTGCCGGTGGTGGTCAAAGCCGGCCGGTACGGCCCCTACGTCACCACCGTCGTGCCCGAGGGCAGCAAGGAGAGCCCGCGGACGGCGAGCCTGCTCTCGTCGATGTCCCCGGAGACGGTCACGCTCGACGACGCCCTCAGGCTGCTGACCCTGCCGCGCACGGTCGGCACCGCGCCGGACGGCGAGGAGATCCAGGCGCTCAACGGCCGCTACGGGCCGTACCTGAAGAAGGGCACCGACTCCCGGTCGCTGGAGTCCGAGGACCGGCTGTTCACCGTCACCCTCGACGAGGCGCTGGCGGTCTTCGCCCAGCCCAAGCAGCGCGGACGCCGAGCCGCCGCCGTGCCGCTCAAGGAGCTGGGCGCCGACCCGGTCACCCAGGGCACGGTGATCGTCCGCGAGGGCCGCTTCGGCCCGTACGTGACCGACGGCGAGACCAACGCCAGCCTGCGCAAGGGCGACGACGTCGAGAGCATCACCCTCGAGCGCGCCGCCGAACTGCTGGCCGACCGCCGCAGCAACCCGACCACGAAGAAGAAGGCCACGAAGAAGAAGGCGGCCGCCAAGAAGACGACGGCCACCAAGACGACGGCGGCCAAGAAGACCACCGCCAAGAAGGCGACCGCCACGAAAGCCGCCGCCAAGAAGACGGCGGCGGGCACCGACGCCGTCCCTGCCGGCTGACGCGACCGACGCCTCAGACCCCGTCCGGGGCCTGCCCGACGGCGAACACCCGGCGGAAGGGCAGCAGCGTCGTCCCGTCCGGTCGGGGCGGGTAGGCCGCCCGCAGCGCCGCGGCGTACTCCGCGGTCAGCTCGGCGGCGTCGTCCTCCTCGAGCCGGGCGAGCACCGGGCGCAGCACCGTGCTGCGCACCCAGCCCAGCACCGGGTCCTCCCCGCGGAGCACGTGCAGGTAGGTCGTCTCCCACGCCTCGACAGCCAGCCCCGCGCCGGTGAGGACCTCCAGGTAGCCGGCCGGGTCGAGGACGGCGTCCTCGGACGGCGCCGCGTCGCCGACCAGTGCCGCCCAGCGCGGCGCGCGGCACAGCCCGGCCAGCAGCGCGTGCGTCGGCGCCCGCCAGTTCCCGGGGACCTGCAGCGCCAGCCAGCCGCCGGGCGCCAGCTGCTCGGCCCACCGGCGCAGCAGGTCGCCGTGCCCGGGCACCCAGTGCAGGACGGCGTTGGTGACCAGGACGTCGACCGGCTCGTCGGCCCGCCACTCCCGCACGTCGCCGGCGACGAACCCCACCCGGCCGGGGACGGCGTGCGCGGCGGCCGCGGCCAGCATCTCCGGCGAGGAATCCACCCCGGTGACCCGCGCGCCCGGCCACCGCTCGGCCAGCGATGCCGTCAGCGCGCCCTCCCCGCAGCCCAGGTCCACCACGGTCCGCGGCTCGCGTGCGCCGACCCGGGCCAGCAGGTCGGTGAACGGCCGCGCCCGCTCGTCGCCGAAGCGCAGGTAGCCGGCGGGATCCCAGGCAGCGGTGCTCGTCACGCCCCGACCCTAGGCCCGCGCCACCCGGAACCGTCGGCCCCGGCCGGTACCGTGGCTCCTGCCTCCCCGCCCCTCCACCGCCCGCCCACCAGCCCGGGAGTCCGCGATCCCCGTGTCCGACGACGGCTCGCTCGCCCTGCCCGGAGAGGCCGTCGACCGGCCGGCGGGGGCGTTCATCGCGTTCGAGGGCGGCGAGGGCGCCGGGAAGTCGGCCCAGGTCCGGCTGCTGTGCGCGTGGTTGACCGCGCAGGGGCGCCGGGCGCGGGCCACCTTCGAGCCCGGCGGCACCCCGGCGGGTGCCGCCGTCCGCGCGATCGTCCTCGACCGCGCGCACACCGGCCTGTCCCCACGCGCCGAGGCGCTGCTCTACGCCGCCGACCGCGCGCAGCACGCGCACGCCGTCCTGCGCCCGGCGCTGGCGGCCGGCGAGGTGGTGGTGACCGACCGCTACGTGGACAGCTCGCTGGCCTACCAGGGCGCCGGGCGGACCATCGGCCAGGACGACGTCGCGGCAATCTCCCGCTGGGCCACCCAGGGGCTGCGCCCGGACCTCACCGTGCTGCTGGACCTCCCGCCCGAGACCGGCCTGGCGCGCGCCTGGGGCCGGGCGGTCGCCGACCGGCTGGAGTCGGAGTCACTGGAGTTCCACCAGCGCGTCCGGGACGGCTTCCGCGCGCTGGCCGCGGCCGAGCCGGAGCGCTACCTCGTCCTCGACGCCACGCGCGCCGTCGACGAGCTCGCCGCCGACATCCGCGCCCGGGTCGGCGCGCTGCTGGGGGAGCGCGCATGAACGTCTGGGACCAGGTCGTCGGCCAGCCCGCGGTCGTCGCGGAGCTGCAGGCCGCGGTGGCCGACCCGGGCGCGATGACCCACGCCTGGCTGTTCACCGGCCCCCCGGGGTCGGGACGGTCGGTCGCCGCACGGGCCTTCGCCGCGGCGCTGCAGTGCCCGGACGGCGGCGACGGCACCTGCCACGCCTGCCGGACGGTGGTCGCCGGCACCCACGCCGACGTGCACGTGATCGTCCCGGACGGACTGTCGATCGGCGTCGCGGAGGCGCGCGACCTGGTGCGCGTGGCCGGCCGGGCGCCAACCCAGGGGCGCTGGCAGATGATCATCGTCGAGGACGCCGACCGGATGAGCGAGGCGGCGGCCAACGCGGTGCTCAAGATGATCGAGGAGCCACCGCCGCGGACCGTGGTCATGCTCTGCGCGCCGAGCCTGCACCCCGACGACGTGCCGGTGACGATCCGCTCCCGGTGCCGGGTGATGGGCCTGCACACCCCCGCGGTCGATGCCGTCGCCGACGTGCTCGTCCGCCGGGACGGCGTGGACCCGGCGCTGGCCGCCTGGTCCGCCGGCGCCTCGGGCGGCCACGTCGGGCGGGCCCGGCGGCTGGCCCGGGACGAGGACGCCCGGCTGGCCCGCAAGGCCGTCCTGGACGTGCCGCTGTCCCTCGTCTCGCTGGCCGCCTGCCTGAACGCCGCGGACGACCTCGTCGGCGCGGCGCAGGAGGAGACCGACGCGGCGACCGGCGCCCTGAACGGTGCCGAGACCGACGCCCTCAAGGCCAGCCTGGGCGTCGGCGCCCGCGGGCCGGGCGTCGCCGCCGCCAGCCGGGGAGCGGGGCAGCTCAAGGAGCTGGAGAAACGGCAGAAATCGCGCGCCACCCGCATCGGCCGGGACTCGCTGGACCGGGCGCTGGTCGACCTCGCCGGGCTCTACCGGGACGCGCTGGTCCTCCACTGCGCGCCGGCCGAGCCGCTGCCCCTGGACCACCCGGACCGCCGCGCCGACGCCGAGGAGCTGGCCCGGCGGATCGGCGCCGAGGGGGCGCTGCGGCGCATCGACGCCGTCCTGGCCTGCCGGACGGCGCTGGAGCAGAACGTGAAGCCGCAGGTCGCCGTGGAGGCGCTCACCGTGGCGCTGCGGCTGCCGTCGTGACCCGCCGGGGAGTGGCGCGGTCGCGTAAGCT
>JALYNA010000489.1 GCA_030773455.1 Actinomycetota bacterium | reverse complement strand
GCCGCGCGGTGAGCTCGCGGGCGGCCGCTGCCACGGCGGCCAGCTCGCCGGCCGGCACCTCGGTGCGGACGGTGGCGTCGACCAGGTCACGCAGCACCGACCCTAGCTCGCCGACGGCCTCCCGGCGGGCGGCCCGCGCCTGCGCAGTCGGGGCCTCAGCCACGGGGCATGCCGGCGTCGCGCAGCAGGCCGCCACCGATGATCACCCGCTGCACCTCGCTGGTGCCCTCGTAGAGCCGGTAGAGCCGGGCGTCCCGGTAGAATCGCTCGACCGGTGTGGTGCGCAGGTAGCCCAGCCCGCCGTGCACCTGCACCGCGCGGTCGACGGCGCGGCCCACCATCTCGGTGCAGAACAGCTTGGCCGACGACGGGCCGATCGAGGTGTCCTCGCCGGAGTCGTAGCGGGCGGCCACGTCGCGCACCATCGCCCGGCCGGCCAGCAGCTCGGCGTGCATGTCGGCCAGCTGGGCCTGCACCAGCTGGAACCTGCCGATCGGGGCGCCACCCTGCTTCGCGGTCGCGGCGTAGGCCACCGACTCGTCGAGCACCCGCTGGGCCATCCCGACGCACAGCGCCGCGATATGCAGCCGGCCGCGGGACAGCACGGTGAGCGCCTTGGCGTACCCGCGCCCCTCCTCGCCGACCAGGGCGTCGGCGGGCACCCGGGCGTCGTCGAGGAACACCTCCGCCGTCCACGCCCCGGACTGGCCCATCTTGCGGTCCTTGGGACCGACCGTGACCCCGGGCGTGCGGGCGTCGACCACGAAGCTGGAGATGCCGCGGCCGCCCTTCTCCTGCGGGTCGCTGCGGGCGAAGACGACGAACAGGTCGGCGATCGGCGCGTTGGTGATGTAGCGCTTGGCGCCGTTGAGCACCCAGCCGTCGCCGTCCCGGCGGGCGGTGGTGCGCAGCCCCGCGGGATCGGAGCCGGCCTCGGCCTCGGTGAGGGCGAAGGAGCCGATCAGCTCGCCGGACGCGAGCCGCGGCAGGTAGGCCCTCCGCTGTTCCTCGCTGCCGAACTTCGCGATCACCTGGCCGGCGATGCCGTTGTTGGTGCCGAACAGCGAGCGGAACGCCGGCGTCGTGTAGCCGAACTCGAAGGCCAGCTCGACGTCCTCCGCCATCGAGACGCCCAGGCCGCCGTGCTCCTCGGGCAGCGCGTACCCGAACAGCCCCATGTCGGCCGCGCGCTCGCGCAGCTCGTCGGGGATGCGGTCCTCGTCCTCGATCCCTTCCTCGAGCGGGACGACGACCTCCCGCACGAGCTGCCGGACGGCGTCCCTGACTTGGCGGAAGTCCTCGGCGTCCACGCCCTCATCGTGCCGCGCCATCCGTCCGGCCGCCGCAGCGGGCCGCGCCCCCGTCCCGAGCGCTGCGCAGTCATCCCAGCACGGGTTGTCATCGCCACGGAGCGGCGCTACCGTCGGTTCGCCGCCCGAGACCGTCGGCGGTGCAACCCTGTCTGTCGAGGTCCCCGTGCCGCACCTGCAGACCGCCGTCGTCCGCGCTCCCGACCAGGTCGTCGTCCGGCTCACCGGCGACGTTGACGTGTCCACCGCCCTCCGGCTGACCAGCGCCCTGCAGGAGACCGCCGTGGTCGGCTGCGGAGCGGTCGTCGTGGACGTCGCCGGGGTCCGCTTCGGCGACTGCTCGGGTCTGCAGGTGCTGGCCCTGTTCAGCGACGCGCTCGTCCCCGCCGGCCGTCGATGCCGGATCGTGGGCGCGCCCGCCGCCGTGCGCCGTCTGGTCCGCTCGGCCGGGCTCGACGGGCGGCTGGAGCTCGACGGCCCTGTGGACCCGGCCGACCCGCGTCCCGCCGTCCTTCTGCCCCACCCCCGGACGCCGGCCCCGGCGCGCCGAGCGGTCCTGCCGTACCAGGTACGGCCCGCACGGCGCGCCGAGGAGCGACCGGCCCGGCGGCGACTGCGACCGGGGTCGCTGCGCCGCTGGCACTAGAAGGACCACCTCCTTCCCACCCCTCGCAAGCTCGGGGCGGGACCCGGGAGGCGGCCGTGAGGGATCCGCTCGGACGGGCTTCTTCAGGCCAGGGCGTCGAGGCGGGCCAGGTCCTCGGCCGAGAGGCGCAGCTGGGCCGCACCGAGGTTCTCGGTCAGGTGGTCGACGGACTTGGTGCCGGGGATCGGCAGCACGACCGGGGACTTGTGCAGCAGCCAGGCCAGGGCAATCTGGGACGGCGTGGCGTCGAGCTCGCGGGCGATGTCGGCAACCGGGCTGTCCGGCGCGGCCAGGTCACCGGTCGCGATGGGGAACCACGGGATGAAGCCGATGCCGTGCTCCGTGGCGTGGTCGAGAACGTCCTGCGACTGCCGGTTGGTCAGGTTGTAGAGGTTTTGCACGCTGACCACGTCGACGATCTGGCGGGCCTCCTCCAGCTCGGCCACCGAGACCTCGGAGACGCCGATGTGGCGGACCTTGCCCTCCTCCTGCAGCTCCTTGAAGGCGCCGAGCTGGTCGGCCAGCGGCACCTCGGCGTCGATGCGGTGCAGCTGGATCAGGTCGATGCGCTCCAGCCGCAGCGTGCGCAGCGAGAGCTCCACCTGCTGCTTGAGGTAGGCCGGGCGGCCCACCGGCGTCCAGATGCCGGGACCCTGCCGGGTCAGGCCGGCCTTGGTCGCGATGACCAGGTCCTCCGGGTAGGGGTACAGCGCCTCGGCGATCAGCCGCTCGCTGACCACCGGGCCGTAGGAGTCGGCGGTGTCGATGAAGTCCACGCCCTGCTCGACGGCGGTGCGGAGGACGCGGCGGGCGTTCTCCGGATCCGCCGGCTCGCCCCAGACGCCGGGGCCGGTCAGCTGCATGGCGCCGTAGCCGAGGCGGTGGACGGGCAGGTCCCCGCCGATCGAGAAGGTGTCGGTGGGCGCGACCGTGGTCATGCTGCCTCCAGGGGTCCGCCCGCGGCCGGTGCCGCGGGGTCCGTCGTGCGCGGCAGCACGGGCAGCAGGGGTTGCTCTTCCAGGATGTGACCCCCCTGACAGTCAGGAGGAGCCATGGGCGAGGTCGTGGTGCTGCGGCACGGGCAGACCCAGTGGAGCCGCAGCGGCCAGCACACCAGCGTCACCGACCTGCCGCTGCTGCCCGAGGGCGAGGAGCAGGCCCGCCGGCTGCGGGACGGGTTCGGGGAGCGGACGTTCGCGGCCGTGTGGGTGAGCCCGCGGCTGCGGGCGCGGCGGACCGCCGAGCTGGCCGGGCTCATCCCGACCGCTACCGACGAGGACCTGGTGGAGCTTGACTACGGCGGCTACGAGGGGCGGACGACGGCGGAGATCAGCGAGGAGCTGGGCCGCACCTGGTCGGTGTGGGTCGACGGCACCGTTCCCGGGGCGACTCCGGGGGAGACGCTGCAGGACGTCGGCGCGCGCGTGGACCGGGTGCTGGACCGCGCGCGGCCGCTGCTCGAGGACGGCGACGTGGTGCTGGTCGCGCACGGGCACGTGCTGCGCATCCTCACCGCTCGGTGGCTCGGACTGGAGCCCGCGGCCGGAGCCCTGTTCGCCCTGCCGGCCGGCTCCTACGGCGTCCTCGGGCACGAGCACGCCCGGCCGGCGCTCACCGGCTGGGGCCTGCGCTGACCCGCGCCGCCTGCGGCGGACGGGGCGGCCGAACAGCCAGCCCTGACCCAGGTCGGCGCCGAGCCGGGTGACCTCGTCGGCGATCCGCTCGGTCTCCACCCCCTCGGCAACGACCTGCGCGCCCAGGGAGTGCGCGTGCTCGACGACCGACCCCACCATGGTGCGCGCGCCGTCGTCGGGCAGCGCCTGCACCAGCGCCCGGCCCAGCTTGACGACGTCCGGGCGGACGGCGGCCATCAGCGAGCGGCTCGACCAGCCCGCGGCAACGTCGTCCAGCGCGACCCGCCAGCCCAGCGAGCGGTGGTGCTCGAGCACCGAGAGCAGGTGCCCGCGGTCCCGGACGGCGGACACCTCACCCACTTCGACGACCAGCCGGGACGGGTCGATGCCGGCGTCGTGCAGGGCCTGCTCCGTGCTGGCCAGGCTCACCTCCGGCCGGTGCACCGACGCCGGGTCGGAGTTGACGGACAGGTCCGCGTCCCCCAGCCAGGGAGCCGCGCCGGTGATCGTGGACTCCCGGCCGATGCGGTCCAGCCGCGACAGCCAGCCGGCGGACTCGGCGACGAAGAGAGGTCCTCAGCCCCGACCTCCCGGCCGTCGACCGTCCCGCGCAGCAGCGCCTCCTGCGCGACCACGGCGCCGTCGTCCAGCCGGACGATCGGCTGGTACACCGACCACAGCTCGGCCTCGGCGAGCAGGCCGATCTGCGCGGTGACGCCGCGGCGGGCCAGCTCGACGGCCAGCGTGGGGGCGGTGAGCAGTCGGGCGGCCAGCGCCGGTCCGCCGTCCGGCGGGTCGGTGGCCACCCGCAGGTCCTCGGCCTCCGCCGTCGTAGCTCACGGGCCAGCCGGCGGAACAGCCGGTCGACGCCGCGGCCGCCGTCCTCGTCGTCGAGGTCGAGCAGGTCCGGGGCGGTCGACACCTGCAACCGCAGCGCCCGCGCCGTCCGGCCCACCTCGGCGAGCAGGTGGGAGTCCGAGGTCGCCAGCAGCACGCGGGTGGCACGGGGGGAAGGTGCCAGTACTCCCGGCGCCGGAGTCGTTCGACGGTGCGCGCCACCGCACGAGGATGACCGAGGCGGGCAAGCCGACCCGACAGGCGCGCGGTCGTTCATTATAGTGCAAGGGCACTAAATGCGGCGACATGCAAGCCCAGACCTGTCGTCGTCACCCACTTGAATGTCTAAGGTCAGTCCCATGGCGTTACTGCAGGAGACCGAGCAGGTGCGCGCATCGCGCGGCGGACGCCCCCGGGACCCCAGCCGGGACGGCGTGATCCGGGCGGCCATCCTGCATCTCCTGGCCGAGGTGGGGTACGGCGCGCTGACCATGGACGCCGTGGCCGCCGAGGCCGGCGTCGGCAAGGCGACGATCTACCGCCGCTGGCGCACCAAGCAGGATCTGGTGGTCGACACCATCTGCGAGCTGAACCAGACCACGGTGACCCCGCCGGACACCGGCTCGCTCGAGGCCGATCTGCGCGAGGTGCTGTACACCATGGTCGGGGTGATGAACGGGCCCATCGGCGCAGCGACGCGGGCGCTGTTGTCCACGGTTCCGCACCACCCGGCCCTGGCGAAGGCCTTCGGCGACGGCCCGGTCGGGGTGTGGCGCCACGCGTTCGAGCAGGTCTTCGCCCGCGCGGAGGCGCGCGGCGAGCTGCGCACCGGTCTGGCCGGCACCGTGACCGCCGAGGCTCTCATGGCCCCGCTGACCCAACGGTGGCTGCTCACCAGCCACCGGGTCACCGAGGACTACGCCGACACGGTGCTCACCGAGGTGGCATTACCGCTGCTGCGGGCCGGCTGGGGGCCGGACGCCTGACTCACCAGCCGAGCGTCCCCGGCTCCCCCTTGAACGGGCCGACGACCTCGTCGGTGATCCAGCCGCCGTAGAAGTCGCCGGCCTGCGCCCGCACGGTCTGCCCGTCGACGAGCGCGCGGTCGACCCGGCTCGGGTAGAAGGCGACCGCACCGCGCAGGTGCGCGTAGCGGTCCACCGGGTCCTCGTAGGACCAGCCCACGGACCGGAAGCGCCGCCCGTCGACGGCGGCGTCCCAGTAGGTGGCCGCGCCCTTCCACTCGCACCACGAGGTGCCGGCCGCGCGCTGCAGCACGCCGTCGGCCACGTCCTCGCGCGGGACGTAGTAGACCGGCGGGTGGCTGGTCTCGCAGACCCGCACGGCCCGGCCGGTGGTCGCGACGACCCGGCCGCCGAGCTCGACGACGACCCGCCGTCCGGTCACCTCGGCCGAGGGCGGTCGGGGGTAGTCCCAGACCGACTCCTGGCCGGGGCCGACGGGGTCGGGGCGCGGGTGCCGCACGTCAGTCGTTGCGGTGCCGGACCTTCTGAACCATGACCAGGGTGACCAGCAGGCCGACCGCGCCGACGGCGGCCATGCCCACCGGCGTCTGCAGGAACTGCTGGACGGCGGCCTGCCCCCTCGCCTTCAGACGCTGCGGGCTGCTGCGGTAAACTAGGTGGTCCAGGGTCGCCGCGAGCGACTCACGGGCGGCGTCGATCTCCAGCTGGATCTGTCGGGGGTCGCGAGGCACGGGCGACAGCCTGCCAGACGGCGCGGAAGAGGGCGCGTCCGTCGGCCGGAGCCCATCCGCACGGGCGGTTCTCCCTATGCTCGATGGCCACGCGGGAGTGGTGTAACGGCAGCCACGCCAGACTTAGGATCTGGTGCCTTCGGGCGTGCGGGTTCGACTCCCGCCTCCCGCACATACGGATTTTCGCTGGTGGGCGCCCAAATCACCTTCCCGGGCAGCGGGTCACGCGGGCGTAAGTCGAGCCCTAACCCAACGCTTGACCCAACGGGCGGTTGTGGGCGACCCATCAGGGCCGAGCACAGCCGATCAAGCGTTTCCTTGCCTGAGCCGCCGTGGTCTGGCTACGGTTGGGGCTGCACTACCGCAACACCCCGTGTGACGCCCTCGAAGGCAGAGCCGAGGCCCTAGCTGTAGGACCTCGGTCGTCGCCAGCCCAGACGAGGCGTTGGAACGCGGCACCCCTCGGGCGTACGAGAGGGGACAGCGCAGCGGCATGGGTTTCCTGTCCAGGTGGCAGGTGACCCATGATCGGCTGCGCTTTTCGCCTTCCTAGGGCACCTGCCTCCGCTCATCCCGGAGGCCCCGCACCATGTCCACCCGCCGCGTGTTCCCAAAGGGCGATCCACTGGTCACGTACGGCCAGGCTGCCGATCGCATGGGTTGTTCAGCGAGCACCGTTCGCCGGCTCGTCCGAGATGGCGAGCTGTTAGCCGTGCGGCCCCGCCCCAACATCGTGCGCATCCCGCAGTCGGCAATCGACGCCTACCTGGCCGCCTGCACCACGGGCGGCACGCAGTGAACGTGCAGGACCCCCGGGACCGCCGTGCTCACCTCGGCAGCCCCGGGGGCCTGGGCGCGGCGCCGTGCGCGGGTAGGAGGTGCAGGGGGCCTGCCGAACCCCTGCACCGCGCGCACGCCGCCGCTGGGCAGGACCACCGGGCACCAGCCCGCAACCGGCGGTGCTGCTGGTCAGGGCGCCGTGGCGAAGGTCGGGTAATACACCTCGCCTGCGGCGCAGCGCCGCAGCCACGTGCCGAGCTGCTCGGCCGCTCGCGCCTTGGCCTGCGCTGCGTTGGCCTGGCGCAGCAGCTCGGCGGCCTCGTCGCGGCGGGCTTGTACGCGCGCCTGGGCCGCCGCTTGCAGCTCGCCGACCTCTGCCGCCACCGTGCGGCGCAGGGTGTCGCCCCAGTGCACCAGGGCGTCATCCGCCGCCGCAACGTCACGGCGCCCGCCGCCCCGTTCGGCTTCCTCCAGGGCAGCGGCCAGCCGGGCGCGCTCCGCTTCCAGCGCGGCGAGCGGCGGGTGCCCCAGCAAGGCGGCCGGGATCAGCCCATCGCGCCGAAGGTCGCTGACGAAGAGCCTTTCGAAGGTGAACATCTAGTCGTTCGCCATCGTGATGCGGCCCCGCGCGGCCGGGGTGTGGCTGGCCGCCGTCACCGTGCCCGCACCGGAGAGCGCCCGGCTCTTGGCCCACCCGGCGGGGTAGGCCGTTGCGGGTGCTGTGCTGGCCGCCAGGCGCTCGGCGGCTGACGCCGCCGAGCTGATGGCCCGGGCCTGTGCCGCCGTGTCGGCAGGGGGCTGCGCGGCGCTAGGCCCTGTTTGAGAAGTCGCCCGAGGGCTGGGGCTGGCGTGTCGGTGCCGGGAAGTAGGCGAGGTCTCCGGTAGAGGGGTCAACGACCAAGAAGACCCTCACCACGGAGACCTCGTGGACCGC
>JALYNA010000488.1 GCA_030773455.1 Actinomycetota bacterium | reverse complement strand
CACCGCGGCAGCCGAGCTGGTCGCCGGTGCGGCGGCGCACCCGCTGGCGTCCGACGTCCGCCTCGGCGAGCCGGACCCGCTGGTCGACCAGTGGGTGCGCGACGCCGACCTGCTGCTGCGGGAGCGGGCCACCGCGGCCGGCGCGACCGTCGACGTCCCGCTGCCCTCACACCTGTCG
Organism: Actinomycetota bacterium; assembly: GCA_030773455.1. Classification (GTDB taxonomy): domain Bacteria; phylum Actinomycetota; class Actinomycetes; order Mycobacteriales; family Geodermatophilaceae; genus Geodermatophilus. The sequence goes on along the minus strand of JALYNA010000488.1, from coordinate 6,169 downwards.
GTGTCGGCGCTGGTGACGCTGCGCCGCGACCCGGCCGAGCTGGCCCGCCGGCTGCGCCGCCCGATGCCGGCCGCGCCCGCGCCGCTGGCCCGGCGGGGCACTGCCTTCCACGCCTGGCTGGAGGAGCGCTTCGGCGCCGCGCGGCTGGTCGACCTCGACGAGCTGCCCGGCTCCGGCGACGAGTACGCCGCGCCGGACAGCGCGCTGGCCGACCTGCAGGAGGCCTTCCTCGCCGGCGAGTGGGCCGACCGCCAGCCGCTGGAGGTGGAGGTTCCCTTCGAAACTCCGCTGGGGCCTCTCATCCTGCGCGGGCGCATCGACGCGGTCTTCGGCGACGGGGACGGCGGCTTCGAGGTCATCGACTGGAAGACCGGCCCGCCGCCGGCCGGTGCCGAGCTGGCCGCCGCCGGAGTGCAGCTGGCCGCCTACCGGCTGGGCTGGTCGCGGCTGACCGGCGTCCCGGTCGAGCGGGTGAGCGCCGGCTTCCACCACGTCGCCGCGGGCGTGACCGTGCGCCCGGTCGACCTGCTCGATGAGGCCGGCCTGCTCGCCCTGGTCACCGGCGCCGCCGGCTGACCCCGCTCCTGGGGTCCTCCTCGTGCTCATCGGGTGCTGCAGCACCCCGGGAGCGCGAGGAACACCCAGGAGCACACCCGCCGGGTCAGCTCGACGCGATGCGGTCCAGGATCGCGACCGCCAGCTGCTCCGGGGCCTGCTCGGGAATCCAGTGCGAGATCCCGGCCAGCTCGATGAACCGGTAGTCCCCGGGAACGTGACGGGTGCAGCCCTCCGCGGCCCGCCGGCCGATGGCCACGTCGGCGTCGCTCCACACGTAGGTCGTCGGGACCGCCACCGGGTCGACCGGGGTGGACGAGCTCATCGCCCGGTACCAGTTGAGCGCGGCGGTCAGCGCGCCCGGCGCCGACAGCACGGCCACGTACTCGTCGACGGCCTCGGCCGGAACGGCGTTCCCGAACATCCGCCGCAGCCGCCGGGCGTCGTCGGCCAGCAACACCTCCTCGGCCTTGCCCTCCTGCCAGAACAGCCGGATGTAGGCCGACCGCTCCTGCTGCTCGGGGTCCGCGCGCCACGCGGCGGTGAACGCCGTCGGGTGCGGCACCGACACCGCGGTCAGCGAGCGCACCCGGTCCTCGTGCCAAGCGGCCAGCGCCCAGGCCACGTTGGCGCCCCAGTCGTGCCCGACGACGTCGGCGCGCGGCGCGTCCAGCGCGGTCATCAGGTCGGCGGTGACCTGCACCAGGCTGGTCAGGGCGTACGCGTCGACCTCGGCCGGCCGGGCGCCGGGGGAGTAGCCGAGCTGGTCGACGGCGTAGGTGCGCAGTCCCGCCTCGGTCAGCCGCGGGGTCACCGCCGCCCACGACGCCGACGTCTCCGGAAAGCCGTGCAGCAGCAGCACCGGCCGGCCGTCGTCCGGCCCGTCGGCCCGGACGTCGAAGGTGAGGTCGCCGACGTCCACCCGCAAGAGCTGTCCCGACACAGGACCCGACGCTAGCGGCCGGCCGGACCGCACGCCCCCGCTACCGTCGGCAGACGTGAGCAGCACCGAACGCTACTTCGTCAGCGCGCACCTCGACGACCTGCACGCCGACCTCGATGCGTGGTTGCGCATCCCGTCGATCTCCGCCGACCCCGCGCACGCGCGGGACGTCGCCGCCGGCGCGGAGTGGCTGGCCGCCGCGCTGCGCCGCACCGGCTTCCCGGTCGTGGAGGTCTGGGAGACCGCCGGCGCCCCTGCCGTCTACGCCGAGTGGCCGTCGGCGGACGACGGCGCGCCGGTGGCGCTCGTCTACGGCCACCACGACGTCCAGCCGGTCGACCCGCTGCAGCTGTGGGAGCATCCGCCGTTCGAACCCACCCGCGTCGGGGGCCCCGACGGCCCGGAGCTGCACGCCCGCGGCGCCATCGACGACAAGGGCAACGTGGCGATGCACCTGCTGGGCATGCGCGCGCACCTGGCCGCCACCGGCCGCGACACCCCGGCGGTGACCGTGAAGCTCCTGGTCGAGGGCGAGGAGGAGTCCGGATCGCCGCACTTCGCCGCGCTGCTGCGGGAGCGGGCCGAGCGGCTGCGCTGCGACGTCGTGGTGGTCAGCGACACCGGGATGGCCGCGCCCGACGTCCCCAGCGCCGTGGTCGCCATGCGCGGGCTGGCCGACGCCGAGATCACCCTGCGCGGGCCCGCCGTCGACCTGCACTCCGGCTCCTTCGGCGGCGGCGTCCCCAACCCCCTGCACGCCATGGCGGCCCTGCTGGCGAGCCTGCACGACGCCCAGGGGCGGGTCACCCTGCCCGGCTTCTACGAGAAGGTGCGGCCGCTGACCGACCGGGAGCGCGACCTCATGGCCCGCGTCCCCTTCGACGAGCAGGCCTGGCTGACCGGGCCCGCCGCCTCCCGCGTCGCCACCGGCGAGGTGGGCTACACCACCCTGGAGCGGATCGGCGCCCGGCCCACCGCCGAGGTCAACGGTATGTGGGGCGGCTACACCGGCCCCGGCCACAAGACGATCATCCCGGCCGAGGCGCACGCGAAGATCACCTTCCGGCTGGTCCCCGACCAGCGCCCCGCCGACCTCGCCGAGCAGGTCCGCGGCTGGGTGGCGGCGAACCTGCCCGAGGGCATCCAGGCCGACGTGCACGTCCCGGCCGGCGGCGTCTCGCCCTGCGCCAGCGACCTGGACTCCCCGGCGATGGCCGCCCTGCTCGCCGCCATCGGCCAGGCCTTCGACCGCGACCCCGCCGACGTTCTGTTCACCCGCGAGGGCGGCAGCGGCCCGGAGGCCGACCTGGTCGACGTCCTCCGGGCGCCGCTGCTGTTCCTCGGCGCGGGGCTGCCCACCGACCGCATCCACTCGCCCAACGAGCGGGTGCTGCTGCCGATGCTGTACCGCGGCGCCGAGGCCGTCGCGCACCTGTGGCGGGAGCTCGCGACCGCGCCGCTCCGCGCGCGGTGACCGGCCAGCAGGACGGCGCGCACTTCGGCCCCTACCGGATCCGGGGCGTGCTCGGCCGCGGCGGCATGGGCCAGGTGCTGCGGGCGCACGACAGCCAGCACGACCGGGACGTCGCGCTCAAGGTGCTGCACCCCCACTGGGCGCAGGACGCGGGCTACCGCGACCGCTTCCGGCGCGAGGCGCGCATCGCCGCGCGCCTCACCGAGCCCCACGTCATCCCCATCCACCGGTACGGCGAGATCGACGGCCAGCTCTTCCTCGACATGCGCCTGGTGGAGGGCGAAGACCTCGACTCGCTGCTGCGGCGCACCGGCCCCATGGACCCCGCCCGCGCCGTCGACCTCGTCGGCCAGGTCGCCCGCGCGCTGGACGCCGCGCACGCCGGGGGTCTGGTCCACCGGGACGTCAAACCGTCCAACGTGCTGCTCGTCGCCCGCGCCGACGGGCGGGACCTGGCCACCTCCGTCGCCGGGGATGACTTCGCCTACCTGGCCGACTTCGGTGTCGCCCGCGGTGCCGACGACGGCCCGGGGCCAGCGTTGACCGCCGTCGGGACTGCCGTCGGCAGCACCGAGTACATGGCCCCCGAGCGCTTCGGCCCGACGCCGCCGGACGCCCGTGCCGACGTCTACTCGCTGGCCTGTCTGCTCTTCGAGCTGCTGACCGGATGCCGCCCGTTCCCCGTGGGCGACCCGGCGCGGGTGATGGCCGCCCACCTGCACGAGCCCCCGCCGGCGCCGTCGTCCCTGCGCCCCGGGCTGCCCGCCCTCGACGACGCCGTCCTGCGCGGCCTGGCCAAGGACCCGGATCGGCGCTGGCAGCGCGCCGGCGAGCTGGCCGACGCGGCGCGGGCGGCGCTGACGGGCAGCGGCGTCCTGGTGCCACGCCCGGACGACGCACCGACGGCCGTGGGGCTGCTCTGGACGGACGGGAGCCGCTCGACCACCAGGCAGGTGCCGGCAGCCGCCCCGGTTCCGCCCGCGCCGACCCTGGTCGGCCCGGGCCCGGCCCCGGCGGGTCGGTCCCGGCGCCGGCTGGGGTGGCTGCCGTGGCTGCTCGCCGCGGCCGCGACCGGAACGGCCCTGGTGCTCGCCTGGCTGCTCGTCGGTACCGACCGCCGGGCCGAGGAGGCCGCCGGCGACGCCTCCGGAGTCGCCCAGCGACTGCTCGCCGTGGCGCTGCCCGAGGGGGTCGACCCTGCCGACTGCACGTCCGCGGCCGGCGGCGGGGCGGAGCTGGGCCGGCTGGACTGCCCGGCCGGGGACCTCGACCAGGACGGCGCCCCGGCGGCGACCTACACGCTGTACGCGGAGGACGGCGCGGCCACCGTCCTCGCCGGACACGTCGAGACCGAGGGGCTGCCCGAGCTGGACAACGAGTACGGCTGTGGCAACGGCGATCGGCCGGAGGGCTGGGTGCCGCTGCGGAACTCCGAGAACCGCACGGTGGGCCGGCTGGCCTGCTCGGTCGACGCCCAGGGTGACGCGCAGCTGCGCTGGACCTGGGACGACACCGGCACGCTCGCCGTCGCCGAGGTGCGCGGCGGTGGCGAGGAGGGGCTGCGCGAGCTGGTCTCCTGGTGGGACGACGCCGCCGACCGTCGCTGACCGGAGCTCCCGGCCGGCGGTCCTAGGGTGACGCCGTGAGTGGCCAGCCGACCGCACCGCCGGGGTGGTACCCCGACCCCGACGGCGCCCCCGGCATGGTGCGCTGGTGGAACGGCGCCGGCTGGTCCGACGTCACCACCCCCGCCGGTCCCGGCGTGACCGTGCAGGCGCCGGCCGCGCAGCCGGCCCCCGCGCCGGAGCCACCCGCGCACACCCCGCCGCTGGGCCCTGGACGGCCGCCGCGGCGCACCGCCTGGGTGGTGGGACTGTCGGTCCTCGGGCTGGTGCTCGTCGTCCTCATCGGCTCCCTCGTCGGCCGGCCCAGCGGTCCGGACACCGACCGGGGCCCCGCCGCAGCTCCCGTCCCCGCCGCACCGACCTTCCCGTCCGGCACCGTGCGGATCGTCGACGAGGCCGCCGGCATCGCCTACCCGTACCTTGGCTCGGGCTGGTTCGAGTACGACCTGCAGAACGTCGTCGAGACCACCTCGGTGGCCGGGCAGTACCTCGTCACCCAGGAGGTCACACCGGACGGCGGGCCGTTCATCGCCCAGTGCACCTCCGGGCCACTGTCACCGCTGTTCGGCTACGCCGGTCCCGGCAGCCTGCAGCCCACCCTCGCGCAGGTCGCGGACAGCGTGCGGGTGAACTACTACCCGGCCCCCAACGAACAGGAGGTCCGGCGCGACGAGGCCCGGACCGTCGACGGCGCCCCCGCCCACCTGCTGGAGTTCGACCTCTCCTGGGAGGTGGAGGGATTCGAGGCGTCGGGGGAGCGGGCCGCACTGCTGCTCGTCGACGTCGGCCGCCCCGTTCCTGCGCTGCTCTACATCTCCATTCCGAACACCCACGCGGAGCTGTACGGGGTCACCGACCGCGTCATCGACGGTGTCGAGGTGCTGTGAGGTGATGACACTGTCGGCCTACCGGCTGACACCGCGACCACGTGCCGTCCCCGGCTGCCGCTGAGCCGCTGCCGGTGTCCCGCTCGGGGGACCCTCCGGGCCCCCGCGACCACGTGCCGTCCCCGGCGACGAGTGATCCGCGCGTGACTCTTGCGCGGTTGTGCTCGCGTTCCCGCTGATGCAACGGCGCGGGAGTGGGGGAGGACGCCGGGAGCCGGGCGGCCGGGACCGGAGCGCGGCGGGCGGGGCGTCCTCGGGCGCGGTTAGGGTCGGGCACGTGGTGCGTCCTGAAGGCTGTCCCAGGCCAGCAGGTGGAAGTCCTGTCCGGGTAGGCGCCGGAGCGCCCGGTAGCAGGCCCTGGTTCGTCGTCGAGAGGTGGCGGGCTGAGCGGGGTGTCGAAAGCCTCTTCGGAGGGGGCAAGATCGCGGGCCGTAGCGCTACCCGGCTCGAGTCCTGCAGCCTCGTCGGACTCACAACGGGAGAGCCGTGCCGCTCATGTCACGGTGAAGGCCATGTCCGCCACTGCCCTGTTCCGGGGTCAGCCTGGCGGGTCTGTCCGGGGTATGGGGAGCGGCACGTGATCACGGTCTGGGGTGGAACAGGAGAGGCCCGTCTGGCCCGCCGACGTCCGGCAAAGGCCCGAGGTATAAGCCGATGGTGAAGTCCGAGGGAGGCCAGCGGGAGT
>JALYNA010000487.1 GCA_030773455.1 Actinomycetota bacterium | reverse complement strand
CGATGATCAAGTGGGCCATGATCGGGCTGATGGCCCGCCGTCTCGCGCCCGCTCCCGGCCACCGCCCGTGGCAACCAGCACGAGCCGCCTAACCCCTTTCTCAACACCTTGTGAGGCCCTCGTTATACCCGCGTGATACTTCGGGCCTCGAAGCAGCCCTCGAGCAGCGCCGCGAAGCGGTCAGCAGCCTGGCGGCCCAGGGCCGGGTGCACGTGCTGGTAGACGGTGAGCGTGATGGTGGCGCGCCGGCGTGGCCCAGGCGCTCCGGGACGACCTTCACCGGTACGCCGTCGGCGAGCAGTAGCGTGGCGTAGGTGTGGCGGAGGCCGTGCAGCCGGATCGGCGGCAACCGTTCCTCCCCAGCGCCTTGCAAACCTGGACCAGCTGGCCGACGAAGCGGCGGCGGAACCGCTCCGGGTGCCGGTGGGCGCCGTCGAGGGTGCTGAGTACACAACTTGAACGAAGGACATCAGCGGCAGGACCGCTTCAACGAGGGTGCAGACGCCGAGCCCCGCGCCTGGGGAACAGACACGAGCCGCGTCCTCGGGCGGCTCGGCTGTCCAGATCGTCGAGCGGTCCACGGGTTGACGACCCTCTCCACGGCGGAGCGGATCCGTCGAATTGCCCCCTGCCTGCTCAGGTCGGCCATCTGATCTCGATGTGGGTCCACGAGATCTCGAGACCCACGGGGACGGCTCGCCGTTCCCGACGGCCGTCGACCACCGCCCATGTGGCCTGCCACGCAATCCGCCCGGCTGCCTCTGCGGCCTTGGCAGCTGCGACGCCGGCCACCGCGAGCACCGAGGCGGTGAGCAAGGGTCCACTGGTGGCGGCACGGATCAGCGCCGGCAAGGGCGGCCGAGAGACCCCCGACGTCGCAGGTAGCGCCGTGCCGTGCCGGTAAGGGACACGGGTGCCGTCCGCAGTGAAGACGGCGCTGGGCTCGATCGGCTTCTCGTCGGTCATGGGTCTGCCTCCCCGGAAGAGTGCGACCGGCTCATTGGATACCCAACGAGTTGCGTCCAGCCGGCGCACTTCCCGCCGCTCAACGGCGGCTCCCCACCCTGGAGCCACCGCCCTGACCTCCCGACGCCGACCGTCGCGGTGGCGGCCGCCGTCGAGGCCCGCGGCCGAGGGCAAGGCGTCGCGGGCGAGCGAGCCTGGGCAAGCGGTCCTCGTGCACGGCTCCATGTCGTCGCGGCGGAGGCTGTCGACGGTGTTGTCGCCCCGCACGTCGGCGCTGTGCTGGAGCTTGCCCGGACGGGGTGACCGCCCGTCCCCTCAGGACCCTGGGACCGCCGCCCAGGACCCGTGCGGGGACAGGTCCTCCCTCGTCCTCTATGGCGTCGACGCAGCACGCTGAGGACCCAGGACCGCGGGTGTTGGGCCGGTGGTCGCCCACACCGCCTGACGCACGACCGCGGACACAGCGGGAACGCTGCTGCTCTGGACGACCTCAGGCGTGCGGAGGCCGTGGCTCCTGCGGGAGGGCCTCCGTCTCGCCGGCCGGGCGCGCACGCGCGGGTGATCCGCGGCCGACCCCTGGCCCTACCCCGGCGAGGACCAGATCGGCGCGGCAGCGTCCGGTCGCACGAGGGCAGGCGGCGCGCAGTGTGCCGGCCAGCCGCTCGTCCGGCGAGTGCAGCGGGACGACCGACGGACGAGACTGATTGATCAGGTGACCGTCGAGCGTGGGAGTTGGCGATGATGACCGTGGTGGCGACCACCCGGCTGCGTCCCGGCGGGGAGGACGAGTGGGACACGGCAGTACGTGACCGGTTCGAGTCGGCGCTCGACCGGCCGGACTGGGTCTCGGGACAACTGCTCACCCCGACGGAGAACCCCACACACGGGTCATCGTCGGCACCTGGCAGAGCCGGGACGACTGGGAGGCCTGGCACCATGACTCCGCATTCCTCGGACAATGATCGACGCTCGAGCCGCTCGAGGAGCGGAGCCGGACGGAGTGGTTCGAGGTCCTCGCGGACGCGCGTCGCGGCTGATCTGCCCGGTCCGTCCGGCCCCCGGAACGCCTCCTCTCGCACGGTGGCACAGTCGGACACGTCCCGTGCTGCGTGAGCTCCTCCGGGCCCGCTCGACGGCCGTCCTCGACTGCGCCGGCGACCGTCTGTTGTTGCGCACGGACGCGACCGGACTCGACCAGCTCGCCGAGTGGCACGCTGAGGGCAGGCGACCGCTCACCGCGTTCGACGAACGGGTGATCACGGCGCGCTACCGGCCCGGACACCGGCAGGCCGTCGTTGAGGGCGATGCTGGGGGTGACGAGCGCAGTCAGCTGTGGCTGCTCGACCTCGACGGTCCGGTGGCGCGCGACCGGTCGATGGTGCAGGCCCTCACCGACGACCCCAGCACCGTGCATCACCTCGCCGGGATGAGCCCGGACGGCCACAGGGTGGCAATCCTCTCCAACCGTCGGGACCGAGTCGCATTTGATGTCCGGCTGCTCGGCCTCGACGGAGGCGAGGAGCGGCTGCTGTACGACGGCGGCGGCTGGTGCCAGCCCGCCTCCGGCTTCTCTCCGGACGGCCGCTGGTTGTCGGTTTTACGTCCTGGGCCGCGGTCGATCGACAACGACCTGCTGCTGCTCGACGTCGCGACCGGTGAACAGCGGGTGGTACTCCCCACCTAGTGCCGGGTCAGGCAACCTTGGCTCTCTTGATGGTTTCGGCCCGGCGGATGACCTTGCAGAGCTTGGGGTCGGTGACGTGGCGGTTGCGCCAGGCGATGTAGCGGTGGATCATGCTGGTCTGCTCGCGGTGGGACTCGTGGTCGGTGCCGTCGAGGGTGAAGTAGCGCAGCGCGGTGAACTGGGCCTCGATCCGGTTGGGCCAGGAGCCGTAGAACGGCACGTAGGCCAGCTCGACGTTGTTCGCCGCCGCCCACGCACCGACCCGGTCGTCGGTCTTGGTGGACAGGTGCGGGCTGAAGTTGTCCAGCACGATCGGCGATGCGCACGCCGGGCGGGTGCAGGGAGCGCAGGTAGCGGCAGAAGGTCAGGAACTCGGTGCGACCCTTGCGGATCTTGACGTGGCCGTAGAGCCGGTCGGTGGACAGGTCGTAGCCGGCCAGCAGATGCCGCACGCCGTGCGGCCGCTTGTAGGTCGCCCGCCGACGGCGCCGCCGCGGGAGGTCCTGCTGGCCCTTGCCGGTAGCGGCCGTGCCCACCACCGTCCAACCGAACCAGATGAGGAACGCCGCGACCGGCACGCTGACCAACCACATAACTCGGGCGAATCGGCTCCCAGGGCGCATCCACTTCGGCCCCGTCCACATCGACATCTAGCCTCCTGCCCTCACCGCGACTCCCAGTGGCGCCTACTACTGGGCATCGCAGCAGAGCGACCCGCGTCTGTGCCAGGCGAGCGGCCCCCGGCCACCCAAGGGGGTGTCTCATAGTGGGCCGCTATGGGACAGAGGGCGGCTTTACGGACACAGGCCGAGCCGTCGGCGCTACCGCAATGGGCGCCCGCGCTTGACGTTTGGCATCGGAGGGCAGGGATCCTGAGCGCATGGTGACAGCGGCATCTTCGGCGATGAAGGAGGTAGTCGCGCAGGTCCAGCCGATGCTGAAGGCGGCCGGGTTCCGGAAGCGGACGCACACGTTCAACCGGACGGTCGAGCCGGGGCTCGTCCAGGTCATCAAGTACCAGATGGGGCCGTACGACCCTCCCGGGCTCGTCGAGATTCCCGGGCTGCGCGAGAACCTCTACGGGCTCTTCTCCGTGCACCTGGGCGTTTTCGTCGAGGAAGCTTGGCGCCTGGACGTCGGCCGGTTCGGCCCCGAGGGCCCACCCGCGGTAAAGGACTGGGTCAACGACTACGACTGCCAACTGCGCCGGCTCATCGAGAACCTGTCCGGTGAGTCCATTAACCATATGTGGCCCCTCGACGACCAGAGCGTGGGATCGGCGATGGTCGACCTGCTGCACAGCGACGCGTTCGTGTGGTTCGATCGATTCGGCAGTCGCACCGCCATCCTTGCGGAGCTTGAGAGCGCTCCGATCGAGTCCTACGAGGTCACCGGCGAGGGACCTGACCGGTTGCTTGCCACGCGGATGCGGCTGGGCGCCGGCGACCAGCAACGAGCCCAGCAGCTCTTCGACGACTGGGTCAGTCACTGCCTGGCCCGGATGGCGTCCGAGCAGCACGTGCGGGGTCAT
>JALYNA010000486.1 GCA_030773455.1 Actinomycetota bacterium | reverse complement strand
TCGAGGCTCGCCGGCTCCAGCTCGTGGTTGCGCCGCCAGGCCAGCAGCACCCGGGGCAGGCTGCGGAACCGCGGGTCGACGGTCGGGCTGGCCAGCACCAGTGCCCGCACGTTCGGCGGGCGACGGGCTGCGGCCCGGGCGGCCACCTGGGTGCCGCTGGAGTGCCCGGCGAGCACGACCCGGTCCAGGCCGCTCGCGGCGAGCCACTGCACCACGGCGTCGGCGAACTGGCCGACGTCCATCGGGTGCGGCGGCTCCCCGCTGCCGGAGAAGCCGGGCAGCTCGACCAGGTGGGCACGGGTCCACGCGCCGAGCTCGGACAGGGCCGGCTGCAGGTAGTTGGCCACGGCCAGGCCCGGGACGACGACCACCTCGGGGACGCCGTCGCGCGGGGTGCCCACCGTGCGGCTGCGCAGCACGCCCCACGTGGTGCGGCGGTGGGCGAACTCGACGTCGGGGGACACGCGGAAGCGTCCGCTCGGCGCTACCAGGCGGTGGTCGGCTGGAGCACGGCCTCGGTGAGCGCCGCGGTGCGCAGACGCGTGACCTCCTGGTACTCGGGGTCGGCGACCATGCGGCTGAACGCCTCGCGGGAGGGGTAGCGGACCAGCAGCACGGCGTCCCAGTCCTGGCCCTGCTCGGCGACGAGCGGGGTGCCGCCGTCCCCGGCATAGATGACCGCGCCGCCATAGCGGGGGAGGAAGGTCTCGGAAAGAGCCCGTGCGTACTGCGCGTAGGACTTGCGGCCGCCGTCGGCGAAGCGGAGCAGGTTGAGCATCACCACCGGGCCGCCCGGGTCCTCCTGGAGGTAACGCTTGAGGTCGGCACCGCGGGGGTCGACAGCCATGCCCGCGACCGTAGCCAACCGAGCCGGCTGCGGGAGGACGGCGTTGCTGGTTGACTCCCGGCAGACGGTGAGCCGAGCCGTCCGGGACGACCCACAGGGGGGTTCGCCATGGCGACGACGGTCGCGGGGATGTCGAAGCAGCAACTGGCGAGAGCGCTGGGCGCCACGGGCGCGGCCTTCGGGCTGGCCAGCATCGTCGCGCCGAGGGCGGTCGCCGGGACCTACGGGGTCCCGGTCACCCCGGCCGGGCTGCAGCTGCAGCGGCTGTTCGGCAGCCGGGCGCTGGCGATCTCGGTCCTGGCGCTGACCGCGCGCACCGACGAGGAGGTTGACCGCGGCCTGGCCGTGGTGGCCGGCATGAACGCGGTCGACGCGCTGACCGCGCTGGCGGCCGCGGGGCAGGCCGGACGGGCGACCACGCTGCGTGCGGTGGTGAGCTCGCTGGCCTACGGGGCCACCGCGCTGGTCGTCCGCTCGATGAAGGGCTGACCCCGACAGTCGCCATCCGGACGTCAGTGTGGCGGCGGCGCCGGCACGGGTCGGTTGGGTGCGGACGTGCGCGTGTCCCATCGGGTGCTCGCCAGCTGCCGTTCGGCGTGGGTGACCAGAGAGAAGACCTCGGTGGCGGTGTATCCCGTCGTCCCTCGCTCGACCGAGCGACGGGCGAGGATGCCTGCGTCGGCCTTGCACGCAACCTTTCATGGACGGGCCTGCCGTTAAGGCATCGCACGCGATCCTTTGATGAGCGGAAGCTGCATCAAGGGTTACGAGCGCCGCGGCGCTCCATCGGGCCGGAGCTCAGCCGACGAGGAAGGCGGTGGCCTGCGGGCCGTCGCCGTCGGCGCACGAGCCGGTGGCGACCACTCCGGTGTCCTCGCCGAACGGGGCGACATCGCCCAGCACCGCGGCGCCTGCGCACAGCGACACCGCGGCGACCCGCTCCCCGCGGGGCAGGTCGACGGTGACCAGCTCGGCGCGAGCGGAGCGGTCGGCCTGCGGCACCCACGCCGAGGCGCCGTCGGGGGAGACCTCGACGTCGAGGGCCGAGTCGCGGACGCCGTCCAGCTGCACCGAGCCGGTCACCGCGCCGTCCACCACGGTGACCAGCCGGCCGAGGTCGCGGCCGGCGCTGACGTGGACGGTGGCGACCACGGTGCCGTCGGCGGTCACGTCGACGTCGGCCGGCGCGCCGACCGGGGCGTCGGGCGCGAGGTCCACCGGCTCGCCGGCCGGCCGCAGATCGGCGCTGTAGGTCGCGAGCACGGCGCGCCCGTCCGCCGTCTCCACCAGCGCGGCGAGCCCGCCGTCCGGCCCGGGAGCCAGTGCGGTGACCCTGCCCTCGGGTTCCACGGTTGCGGTGGTGGAGACGACGCCGGCGGCCAGCTCGACGGCGAGCAGCTGGGCCGGCCCCAGGTCGGGGAGGGTGAGCGCGGCGTGCAGCGTGCGCCCGTCGGGGGACAGGGCGGTGGCCGTGTGCTCGGGCCGCACCCCGAGCGCGGTGACGGTGGCCTGCCCGTCGGGCGGGACGGTGAGCAGCTGGTAGCCGGCGTCCGGGCTGGTGTGCGCGACGAGGAACGCGCCGCCGGGCAGGGCGGTGAGCTCGGCGTCGTCCCCGACGGCGGGCAGCTCGAGCAGCGTGGTCGCCGCCGGGCCGTCCTCCCCGGGCCGGACCTCGACCAGCCAGCTGCGCGCGCCGTCGTCCCGCAGCAGGGCGACCGGGTCGCTGCCGAGGACGGGCGCGAGGTCGAGCAGCCGCGCGTCGCCGTCGACCGCGGCCGCGAGGTCGACGGTGCCCAGCAGGACGGGGGTGCCCTTGGCCTCGGCCCGCGGCGCGGGGCCGTGG
>JALYNA010000485.1 GCA_030773455.1 Actinomycetota bacterium | reverse complement strand
GCGGCGTGGTGGTCGGCTTCGACGCCCGCCGGCGCTCCGACGAGTTCGCGCGGGTCACCGCCGCGGTGCTGGCCGGCGCGGGGTTCGCCGTCCGGGTGCTGCCGCGGCCGCTGCCGACGCCGGTGCTCGCCTTCGCCGTCCGCCACCTGGGCTGCGTGGCCGGGGTGATGGTCACCGCCAGCCACAACCCGCCCGACGACAACGGCTACAAGGTCTACCTCGGCGACGGCGCCCAGCTGGTACCTCCGGCCGACCGGGAGATCGAGGCGGCGATCGCCGCGGTGGGGCCGGCGCGCGAGGTGGCGACGTCCGACGACTGGCTGACCCTCGGGGACGACGTCGAGACCGACTACGTCGACGCCGTCGTGCACGCGCTGGAGCCCTCCCGCGTCCCGGACCGCGACCGCCTCGTCGTCGCCTACACGGCGATGCACGGCGTGGGCGCGCCGACCACCCGGGCCGTGTTCGCCGCTGCCGGGTTCGCGCCGCCGCAGAGCGTCCCCGAGCAGGACGAGCCCGACCCGGCGTTCCCCACGGTGGCCTTCCCCAACCCGGAGGAACCGGGCGCGGTGGACCTGCTGACCGCCCTGGCCGCGCGGGTGGGCGCCGACGTGGCCATCGCCCAGGACCCCGACGCCGACCGCTGTTCGGTGGTCTGCGACGGGCGCCGGCTCACCGGTGACGAGGTGGGCGGGCTGCTCGCCGACTGGCTGCTGCGCCGCGGGGTGCGCGGCACGTACGCGGCGTCGCTGGTGAGCGGGTCGCTGCTGCACGCGCTGGCCGGGGCGCACGGCGTCCGGTTCGCCGAGACGCCGACCGGGTTCAAGTGGATCGTCCGCGCCGGCTCCGACGACGAGCCGCTGGTCTTCGGCTACGAGGAGGCGCTGGGCTACGCCGTCGCGCCCGACGTGGTGCGGGACAAGGACGGCATCTCGGCCGCGCTCGCCGTCGCCCTGCTCGCCGCGGAGCTGAAAGCCTCCAACCGCACGCTGACCGACCGGCTCGACGAGCTGGCCGTGCAGCACGGGCTGTTCGCGACCGGGCAGCTGTCGGTGCGGGTCGAGGACCTGTCCCGGATCGACGCGATGATGGCGCGGCTGCGCTCGACGCCACCGCGACGGCTGCTGGGCCGGGAGGTGGCCGCCTCCGACCTGCGGGAGGAGACCCCTCCGGTGGACGCCGTCCGGCTGCTCGGCGACGGTGTACGGGTGATCGTGCGGCCGAGCGGCACCGAGCCCAAGCTCAAGGCCTACCTGGAGACCGTCGTGCCAGTGCACGAGGACGCCGGGATCATCGCCGCCCGCGGCCGCGGCGCCGACGAGCTCGACCAGCTGCGCGCCGAGATATCGGCGGCCCTGGGGCTGTAGTGGACGTCCGTGCGCTGGTCTTCGACGTGTTCGGCACGGTGGTGGACTGGCGTGGTGGCGTCGCCCGCGAGGTACGCCGGCTGCTGGGCCCGTCGGTGGACGCCGCCGCCCTCGCCGACGACTGGCGCGGGCGGTACGTCCCGTCGATGCAGCAGGTGCGCTCCGGCGCGCTGCCGTGGACCCCGCTGGACGACCTGCACCGCTCCTCGCTGGACGACGTGCTCGCCGACGCCGGGCTGGCCGCGGTCCCCGTGGCGGTCCGTGAGGAGCTGGTGCTCGCCTGGCACCGGCTGGATCCCTGGCCCGACGTCGTCGCAGGGCTGACCCGGCTGCGACGGGAGTTCGTGCTGGCGCCGCTGTCCAACGGCAACGTGGCGCTGCAGGTGGACCTCGCCCGGCGCTCCGGGTTGCCGTGGGACTGCGTGCTGGGCGCCGAGGTCGTGCGGCACTACAAGCCCGATCCGGAGGTCTACGACTCCGCGCCGCAACTGCTCGCGATGCCCCCGTCGTCGGTGGTCATGGTCGCCGCACACCTCGACGACCTCGCCGCGGCGCGGGCGCGAGGGCTGCGGACGGCCTACGTGCACCGGCCCGACGAGTTCGGCGGGCGGACGGTGCCGCCGTCCGCCGACCCGGACGCCGACTGGTCCGTGGCCTCGTTCGAGGAGCTCGCCGAGGCGCTCGGGGCCTGACCTGTCGTGCGTCCATCGGGCGGAGCGTCGTGCGGCGCACTCCCCCCGCTGGGAGGCAACGTATCGATCACGGATGGTGGGCGGCGTCACGAAAGGTGATAACTTTCGGCGTTCCGAGCCGGTTCACGACTCAGAAGGACCCCATTGATGTCACAGGGCAATTCGTACGACGCCACTGCGCACCAGCGCTTGGCTGCCGGTCGCCGCGGCCGATCCCTCTCGTGGGTCGGCCTGGCCGCCGCGACCACACTGACGCTCGCCGCGTGCGGTGGTGGTGGTGGCGGTGGCGGCGGCGGTGATGCCGCGGCCTATCCGGACGGCGACATCACCTTCGTGGTGCCGTTCTCAGCCGGCGGACCGACGGACACGGTGACCCGCCTGGTCGCCGAGCCGATGAGCGAGGACCTCGGCCAGCCGATCGTGGTCCAGAACGTCGAGGGCGCCGGCGGCACGATCGCGGCCGGCGAGGTCGCGGCGGCCAACCCGGACGGATACACCGTCCTGATGCACCACATCGGCATGTCGACCGCGCCGTCGCTGTACAGCAACCTGCCGTACGACCCGCTGAAGGACTTCAAGACGGTCGGCCTGGTCACCGAGGTCCCGATGACCATCGTCGCGCGCAAGGACTTCGAGCCACAGACCATGCAAGACCTGGTCGACTACGTGAAGGCGAACGCCGACAAGGTCACCCTCGCCAACGCCGGCGTCGGCGCGGCCTCGCAGCTGTGCGGGCTGCTCCTCCAGGAGTCCCTCGGCGTGAAGCTGACCGAGGTCCCCTACGAGGGGACCGGCCCGGCGCTGACCGACCTCGTCGGTGGGCAGGTCGACATGATGTGCGACCAGACCACGAACACGACCGGCCAGATCCAGGCCGGCGAGATCAAGGGCTACGCCGTGACCACCCCGGAGCGCGTGGAGACTCTCGCCGACCTGCCGACCACGGAGGAGGCCGGCCTGGCGGACCTGCAGGTCGGCGTGTGGCACGGTCTCTACGTCCCGGCCGAGACACCGGACGAGGTCGTGCAGAAGCTCTCCGACGCCCTCAAGGTGGCTCTCGCCGACCAGAACGTGATCGACCAGCTGGCCGAGCTCGGCAGCAAGCCCTCCTCCGAGGAGGAGGCCACGCCGGGGGCGCACAGCGACAAGCTCTCCGAGCAGATCGACCTCTGGCGGCCGATCATCGAGAAGGCCGGGGTCTCCGCGGACTGACCATCGACGGCGGTGGGGCGGCCCTGGTCGCCCCACCGTCCTCCTCGATCTCGATCCGTAGAGGGAACCTGACCGTGAACATGCACAGAGCCCGTAAGGATCTGCTGGCGGGCGCCGTCTTCGTCGTCTTCGGACTGGCCTTCGCCATCACGTCAAGCACCTACGAGGTCGGTAGCCCGCTGCGCATGGGCCCCGGCTTCTTCCCCCTCGTCCTGGGCGGCCTGCTGGTCGTGCTCGGGATCCTCGTCGCCGTCAAGGGGTTCGTCGCCGGTGAGGGCGGCGACCTCGGACCGGTGCCGTGGAAGGCCGCCGCGCTGCTCGTGGCCGCCGTCCTCTTCTTCGGCTTCACCGTCCGGGGGCTGGGCCTGGTTCCCGCACTGCTCGTGGCGGTCTTCCTGTCGGCGATGGCGGGGCGCCGTGCCCGCCTGATCCCGGCGCTGGTGATCGCCGCGAGCCTCACCGCCCTCAGCGTGCTGATCTTCGTGATCGTCCTGCAGCTCCGGCTGCCGTACTTCGGCCCCTGGCTCCAGGGGTAGCGAGCCGATGGGTCTCCTCGAGAATCTCGGGCTCGGGCTCGAGACGGCGCTGACGCCGGTCAACCTTCTCTTCGCCCTCATCGGCGTCGCCCTGGGCACCGCGGTGGGGGTCCTGCCGGGCATCGGGCCGACCGCGACCATGGCCATGCTCCTGCCGATCACCTTCGGGTTCGAGCCGGTCACGTCGCTGATCATGCTGGCCGGCATCTACTACGGCGCGCAGTACGGCGGATCGACCACCGCGA
>JALYNA010000484.1 GCA_030773455.1 Actinomycetota bacterium | reverse complement strand
CGGTACCAGCGGCTCGATCAACGCCCACTGCGCATCGGTCAAGTCCGAGGGGTAGGCCGGGGAAGAGCCCATGCCTCACCCTCACCGACCTGGCCGCACTTGTCACCAGCCTTACTCAACACGTTCTGAGATCGGGGACGCCGTCCGTGCCGGTGAGGTGGGCGACGCCGCCCGCGCCGGCGAGATAGGCGACGCCGTCCGCACCCAGGTTGCGGAGCCGGCCCCCGCACAGGCGGCCTCCCCGGCTGTCCCGCCCGCCGCGGACGCCGGGACCGCGGACGCCGGGACCGCGCCCGCCGCCGAGATCCCGGTTCCCGCCGCCGAGATCCCGACCTCCGCCGCGGGGATCCCGGCTCCCGCCGCCTCCGCCGACCGGCCCGTCCCCGCGCCGACCTCAGCCCAGACCCCGGCCCAGGCCGAAGCCCCGGCCCCGGCCCCGGCTCAGGCCCCGGCTCCAGCCCCCGCCCAGACCGAGGCCCAGGCCCAGGCCCAGGATCCGGTCCCGGCCGACCTCGCGGCTCTGGTTCCCACGCCGCCGGCTCCAGTCGCGTCGTCCTCCGCCGTGGCCCCGCAGGCCTCCGCCGTCCCCGTGCCGGCGGCGGGCGCCGTGCCCGCCGTCCCGCAGGCCGTGCCCACCACGGCGTCGAGCGAGCCGACGCCGACCGCCCCGACGGAGGTGTCGGTTCCTCCGACCGGGCACGACCGCGACGAGGACCCCGGCAGCCGGCACCGCCACCGGAACTGACCCGCCGGTCAGGCGCGTTCGAGCAGCGCCACGCACTCCACGTGCGCGGTCATCGGGAAGGCGTCGAAGGCGCGCAGACCGGCCAGCCGGTAGCCGCCCTCGGCGAAGGCGGCGACGTCGCGCCCCAGGGACGACGAGTCGCAGGCGACGTAGACCACCGCGCGCGGCCCGGCCGCGGCCAGCACCCGGCTCACCGCCGCTCCCGCACCGGCCCGCGGCGGATCCAGGACGACGACGTCCGGCGTCCCCTCCAGCTCGGTGAGCAGCCCGGTGAGCCCCTCGGCGTCCACGTCGCCCTGCCACACCTCCGCCTGCGGCAGCGCGGCCAGGTTGGCCTCCGTGGCGGCGCAGGCGGCCTCGTCGGCCTCCACGCAGACCACCCGCCCGCCGGTACCGGCCGCGGGGGCCAGCGCGCCGCCGAAGAGCCCGGCCCCGGCGTAGAGGTCGAGCACCGTCTCCCCCGTCCGCACGACGGCGAACGCGGCCACGGCGCCGGCCAGCGCGTCGGCGGCCGCGGGGTGCACCTGCCAGAAGCCGGTGCCCTCGACCTCCCAGTCGCGCCCGGCGGCCGAGCGCGCGGCCCGTCCGGCCGGCTCCATGCCGTCGTCCCACCCGCCCCCGTCCTCGCCGGCGGGCAGCACCCGCGTCGACTGCGGCTTGCCGCGGCGGTCCAGCCGGGTGGTGGTCACCGCCCCTGCTGCGTCGACGGCGACGTCCACCGCTCCGGCACCGGGCCAGCGGCGGTCGAGGACGGCGCGCGCGGCGGGCACCACGGTGATCGGGCAGTCCTCGAGCAGCACCAGCTCGTGCGAGCGGTGCCGGTGCAGTCCCGGCGCCCCGGCGCGGTCGACGGCGAACCGGGCGCGGGTGCGCCAGCGCAGCGGCCCGCCGGGCAGCTCCTCGACGGTGAGGTCCCGCACCACCGCGTCGTCCCTGGACAGCCCCGCCAGCCGGGTCAGCTGCTCGCGGACCACCGCGGCCTTGAGCCGGCGCTGCCCGTCCGGGGCCACGTGCTGCCAGTCGCAGCCGCCGCAGCGTCCCGGGCCGCTGTACGGGCAGGGCCGCGCCACCCGGTCGGGCGCGGCCTCCAGCACCTCGACGGCGTCGGCGCGGCAGAAGCCGGGCTGGCGGTCCTCGGTGACCCGCACGACGACCCGCTCGCCGGGCAGCGTGTGCCGCACGAACACGACCCGCCCCTCGTGCCGGGCCACGCAGTGCCCGCCGTGGGCCACCGGCCCGACGGTGACCTCGAACTCGCGCCCAGTCCAGCCGCCGCCCCGGTCCGGGCGGGCCGGAGCCGGACGTCGACGGGGTCGCCGCTCACCCACAGCGGTCTCCCGCCGGACCCGTCGCACGCTCGCACTCAGCCATAGGGGGTCTGCTCCGGCTCGTCGGCCAGGCCGCGGCGCAGGTCGCCGGGCGCCGGCCCCGTCGCGCGCAGACCGGCGTCCTCCCGGCCGATCGAGCTCTCCAGCTGCCACGGCACCGAGGTGATCATGACGCCGGGCTGGAACTGCAGCCGGGCGCGCAGCCGCAGCGCGCTCTGGTTGTGCAGCACGTTCTCCCACCAGTGGCCGACCACGTACTGCGGGACGAAGACGACGACCAGCTCCCGAGGGCTGTCCCGGCGGATGGACTTCACGAAGTCCACGACGGGGCGGGTGACCTCCCGGTAGGGCGACTCCACCACCGTCAGCGGCACCGGGATGTCGTAGCGCTCCCACTGCGCCTGCAGCGCCCGGGTCTCTGCGTCGTCCACGTTGACCGTGAGCGCGGTGAGGTGGTCCGGGCGGGTGGCGCGGGCGAAGGCCAGCGCCCGCAGCGTGGGCTTGTGCACCCGGGAGACCAGCACGACGGCGTGCACCTTGCTGGGCAGCATCCGGGAGTCGGTGTCGGGCACCAGCTGCTCGGCGACGTGCGAGTAGTGCCGGTTGATCGACTTCATCAGCAGGAACAGCACCGGCATCACGAGCAGGATCAGCCACGCCCCGCGGGTGAACTTTGTGACGATGATGATTAGCAGCACGACCGTGGTGAGGCTGCCGCCGACGGTGTTGATCGCCTGCGACCGGCGGATTCGGCGCCGGGCCTGCGCGTCGATCTCCGCGCGCAGCTCTCGGTTCCAGTGCCGGACCATCCCCCACTGGCCGATCGAGAAGCTGGTGAAGACCCCGACGATGTACATCTGGATCAGCCGGTTGACGTCGGCCTCGAAGGCGGCGATCAGCAGCGCGGCGAACCCGGCCAGCAGCAGGATGCCGTTGCTGTAGACCAGCTTGTCGCCGCGGGTGTGCAGCTGCCGGGGCAGGAAGCGGTCCTGGGCGAGTACCGAGCCCAGCAGCGGGAAGCCGTTGAACGCGGTGTTCGCGGCGAGGACGAGGACCAGCGCGGTCGCCGCCTGGATGTAGAAGAAGCCCGGTGAGTTGTCCCCGCCGAACGTCGCCGCGGCGATCTGGGCGATGACCGTCCGCTGCGGCTCGGTCTCGCAGGCGGTGAAGCCCTCCAGGTCGCACGGGTGCTCGGCGTACTTGACGTCGGCCATCAGCGCCAGGGC
>JALYNA010000483.1 GCA_030773455.1 Actinomycetota bacterium | reverse complement strand
GCGGCGCACCGGGTGAGCGGGGCGCGCCGGTACCCGCCGGCCCGTGCGGGGCCCCGCACCGCGCGGGCGGCGGGGTGGATGGACGCCGCGGCGAGATCGCCGATGTCCTGCCTCCTCACCAGCCGGAGCGTGCGACGGCGCGGATCTCGCCGGCAGGAGCCTCGTTAGGATCGGCCGGGTGAGCGGGGCAGGCGGGGCGGACACCCGCCGGGCGGCGCTGCTGGTCGCGGTCGTGCTCGGCGCCGCACTGCTCGTGGTCCTCCTGGTGGTCCCGCCCTGGACGCTGCCGGCCGGGCCGGCCGGCGGGCGCACCCCGGTCGACCCGTCCTCGGTCCTCCCGCCGGACGTGCTCCAGCGGGCCGAATCCTTCGCAGCGGCGCTGCGCCCGGCCTCGCTTACGTCGCTGGTGCTGGGGCTGGCCGCCTCGGCCGTCCTGGGACTGACCCGGCTCGGCGCCCGGTTGGTGCACGCCGTGGCCGCGCCGTTCGGCGGCCGGTGGCCGGCCCGGGCGCTGCTCGGCACGGTGGCCGTGGTGGTCGTCGGCCGGCTGGTCACGCTGCCGCTGTCGACGTACGCCGAGGTGGTCCGGCACCGATTCGGCCTGTCGACCCGCGGCTGGGGGCTGTGGCTGCGCGACGTGACGGTCTCCACCGCCATCAGCGCGGCGGTCACCGCGCTGGCGCTGGCGAGCTTCCTGTGGCTGGTCCGGAGGGCGCCGCGCACCTGGTGGGCGTGGGCCGCGGCGGGAGCGGCCGGCTTCGTCGTCGTCGGGTCGTTCCTCTATCCGGTGCTCATCGAGCCGGCGTTCAACCGCTTCGAGCCGCTGCCGGCCGGTGAGCTGCGCACCCGGCTGCTCGACCTGGCCGAGGCCAACGGCACCCCGGTGCAGGACGTGCTGGTCTCCGACGCCTCCCGACGGACGACGGCGCTCAACGCCTACGTCTCCGGGTTCGGCTCGACCCGCCGCATCGTCGTCTACGACACGACCCTCGAGCGGCTGCCCGACGACGCCGTCGCCTCCATCGTCGCGCACGAGCTCGGCCACGTCGTCCACCGTGACGTTCTCACCGGCACCCTGGTCGGGGCGCTGGGCGCCGCGACCGCCGTGGCGCTGTCGGGCTGGCTGCTGTCCTGGACGCCCCTGCTGCGCCGCGCGGGCGCGCAGTCGCCCGCCGACCCCGCCGTCGTCCCCCTGGTGCTGCTGCTGCTGTCGGTGGGCGCGCTGGTGAGCACCCCGGTGCAGAACCTGGTGTCGCGGCAGGTGGAGACGCGCGCGGACCTGCGGGCGCTGGAGCTGACCGGGGACGCCGGGTCCTTCGTCGCGATGCAGCAGGAGCTGACCGCCACCAACCTCAGCGACCCCGACCCGCCCGGCGCCTGGCAGTGGTTCTTCGGCTCGCACCCGACCACGGCGCAGCGGATCGCGTTCGCGCAGGAGTGGCAGCGGCTGGAGGAGGCCGGGTGAGGACGCTCGTCGTCACCAACGACTTCCCGCCGCGCCAGGGCGGCATCCAGACCTTCGTCGCCGCACTGCTCGCCCGCCGCCCGCCGGAGTCGCTGGTCGTGCTGGCCTCCCGAGCATCCGGCTGGGAGGCGTACGACGCCGCGCTGCCCTACGAGGTGGTGCGCCGGCCCACGGGGATCCTGCTGCCGACCCTGGGCGTGGCCCGCGCGGCCGCCGGCCTGGCCCGCCGGCACGGCTGCGACACCGCCTTCTTCGGAGCCGCCGCGCCCCTGGGCCTGCTCGCCCCGGCGCTTCGGGACGCCGGGGTGCGCCACCTGGTCGGCGCCACGCACGGCCACGAGACCGGCTGGGTCGCGCTTCCCGGGGCCCGGCAGCTGATGCGGCGGATCGCCTCCGGGCTCGACGTGCTGACCTACATCAGCGACTACACCCGGGACCGGCTGGCGCCGGCGCTGGGCGCGCTCACCCGGATGGCGCAGCTCCCACCCGGGGTGGACGTCGACCGCTTCACCCCGCACGCCGCCGGAACCGCCGTGCGGCAGCGGTACGGGTTGGGCGCGGCGCCGGTCGTCGCCTGCGTCTCCCGGCTGGTGCCGCGCAAGGGCCAGGACGTGCTGGTGGGGGCCTGGCCGCGGGTGCTGGCGCGGCACCCCGACGCCCGGCTCCTGCTGGTCGGCGG
>JALYNA010000482.1 GCA_030773455.1 Actinomycetota bacterium | reverse complement strand
CCCCCCCGGCGAGCAGCAGCACCACGTCGAGCACGGTGAGCAGCATCACGGCGGGGAACGCGGCGCGGCGGAAACGCGCGGACCCGGCCAGGGCGGCGACGACGACGGCCGGCACGGCCAGCGCCAGCCCCGCCCAGCCGGGAGCCGTCGGCGGTCCGTCCGGCCCCAGGACGAGCACCAGCGAGGCCGCTCCGAGCACTCCGGCCCCGGTGACGGCGGAGGCCTGCGCGCCCAGCCGGTGCGGCAGCCCGCGGACGCCGGTGGCCAGGTCGTCCTCCAGGTCCGGGGCTGCGTTGGCCAGGTGCGCGGCCGCGCCCAGGGCGGCTCCCGCGGTGACCAGCCACCAGGGCGCTCCCGACGCCCCTGGCGCGGCCGCGACGACCCCGGCCGGCAGTGCCCCGAAGCCGGTGACGTAGGGCAGCACCGAGACGGCGGTGCGCTTGAGGCCGGCGTTGTAGGCCCAGCCGCTGGCGACGAGCACGAGCAGCAGCAGGCCGGGGACGACGCCGAGCATCAGCGACAGGACGACGGCCGCGGCCGCCGACCCGAGGGCCAGCGTGCGCAGCAGTGCGGGGGCGACAGCACCCTGCACGACCGGCTTGTCAGCCCGCGCGACGGCCCGGTCCCGGTCGGCGTCGAGCCAGTCGTTGCTCCACCCGATGGAGGTCTGACCTGCGAGGACGGCGAGCGCCACGAGTACGGCCCGTGGTCCCGGCACGCCCGCGGCGAGGGCCAGCAGGGGGGCCGCGACGGTGACCGCGACGGTCGGTCCCGGGTGGGTGGCGAGGGCCAGCGCCCGGAGGGTGACCGGCGTCCGTACCGGCTCGGCAGGCACACCGACCATGCTCCTGTCAACCCCTCCCCGGCACTCCACTTGCCCGCTGACCTGCGGGTTTACGAAATCGGCCGGTGCCGTTCGTCAGTCTGCCGTGGTAGCCTGTGGACAGCGAAAGGGGTCACACACACATGGGCTTCACTGTCGGCGAGACCGTTGTCTACCCGCACCACGGGGCCGCTCTGATCGAGGCGATCGAGACGCGGGTCGTAAAGGGCGAAGAGAGGGCCTACCTCGTGCTCAAGGTCGCTCAGGGCGATCTGACCGTGCGCGTGCCGGCCGACAACGCAGAGATCGTCGGCGTCCGTGACGTCGTCGGTCAGGACGGACTGAACCGGGTCTTCGAGGTGCTGCGTGCCCCGCACACCGAGGAGCCGACCAACTGGTCGCGACGCTACAAGGCCAACCTCGAGAAGCTGGCCTCCGGTGACGTGAACAAGGTCGCCGAGGTCGTGCGTGACCTGTGGCGCCGCGACAAGGACCGTGGCCTCTCCGCCGGCGAGAAGCGGATGCTGTCCAAGGCGCGACAGATCCTGGTGAGCGAGCTCGCGCTCGCCGAGGGCACCAACGAGGACAAGGCCGAGGTCCTCCTCGACGAGGTCCTCGCCAGCTGAGCTGACCTCCAGCTCGCCCCGTTCCCCCAGACCACTCCCGTGCACGCTGTCGGCATCGTCGCAGCGGCCGGGAGCGGTCTGCGTCTGGGGGCAGCCCGGCCGAAGGCGCTGGTCCCGCTCGCCGGCCGCCCCCTGGTCCGCTGGGCGGTCGACACCCTGCTCGACAGCGGGGTGGCCGGGGTGGTGGTGGCCGTGCCCGGTGACGAGTCGTCCGACTTCGCCGCCGTCCTGCCGCCGGACGTGCGTCTCGTCGTCGGCGGCGTCACCCGGACGGCATCGGTCCGCGCCGCGCTCGCCGCTGTGACGGACGCGGGCGGCGGCACGCCCCCCGACGCGGTCCTGGTGCACGACGCGGCCCGCCCGATGACCCCGCCGGACGTGGTGACCCGCGTGCTCGCCGCGCTGGCCGGCGGCGCGCCGGCGGTCGTGCCGGTGCTGCCGGTCGTCGACACGACCGTGACCGTCGACGGCGACGGCGTCGTCACCGGCGCGCTGCCGCGGGAGACGCTGCGCCGGGTGCAGACCCCGCAGGGCTTCTCCCTCGCCGCCCTCCTCGACGCCTACGACCGGCTGCCCGCCGGCGCCGAGCTGACCGACGACGCCGCGGTGGTGCGCGCCGCCGGCGTCCCGGTCGCGACGGTGCCCGGTGACGAGCGGGCGGCCAAGGTGACCGTGTCGCACGACCTCGCGCTGGCCGAGTTGCAGATGTCCCGGTGAGCGGCGCCGAGCTGCCCCGGGTGGGCATCGGGGTCGACGTCCACCCGGTCGAGACCGGCCGCGCCTGCTGGCTGGCCGGCCTGGAGTGGCCCGGCGTCGACGGCTGCGCCGGGCACTCCGACGGCGACGTCGTGGTCCACGCCCTGACCGACGCCGTCCTCTCCGCCGCGGGCCTGGGCGACATCGGCGTCCTGCTGGGTACCGACGACCCGCGCTGGGCCGGCGCCCGCGGTGCCGACGTCCTGGCGCACGTGTGGGAGGTCCTCGCAGCGGCCGGCTGGCGGGTCGGCAACGCAGCCGTCCAGTTGGTCGGCAACAGCCCCAGGGTCGGCCCACGCCGCGCGGAGGCCGAGCGGGTGCTCGGCGAGGCGCTGGGCGCACCGGTCAGCGTCACCGCCACCACCACCGACGGCCTGGGGCTCACTGGGCGCGGCGAGGGCCGGGCGGCGATGGCGACCGCCCTGGTCGTCCGGGACGCGTGAGGCGGCACGCCCTTCGGCCCTACCGGCTGGGGCGCCCGGTGCCGCACACTGCCACCGGTTGGGCTCGCGAGCAGCCCGGCACCGCTGCCCGAACGCTTCCCCGAAGAGGCCTCATGACTCGCCCGACGCCCCGCCGCTCCGGCGCCTACCTGCCACGGTGGCCGAGATGACCTTCCTCGCGCCTGCCGTGCTCGCCGTTCCGGCGGCCGCCGCGTCCCCGCACACTCCGGGCACCGTTCCGGGGGCTTGGATCGTGACCCTCGACGCCGGCGAGTCCCCCTACCGGGTCTCCGCCGACCACGCCCGCGAGCACGGCGCCCAGGTGGACCACGTCTACCGGCACACACTGCGCGGCTATGCCGCCCGGATGTCGGACGGGGCCGTGGACCGGATCGCACGGGACCCGCGGGTGGCGTCGGTGCAGCGCGACCGGGTCGTCACCGCGTCGGCCCAGACGGTGCCGACCGGGATCTACCGCATCGACGCGGATACCTCGAGCACGAGTGCCGGCAGCGGAAACGGAAGCGTGGACGTCGACGTCGCCGTGATCGACACCGGCATCGACACCACGCACCCGGACCTGAACCTCGCCGGTGGCAAGAACTGCGTCAAGGGCGGCAAAAACACCTACGACGACGGCAACGGACACGGCAGCCACGTCGCCGGCACCATCGGGGCGAAGGACGACGGCATCGGGGTGGTCGGCGTCGCGCCCGGCGCGCGGCTGTGGGCCGTGCGAGTCCTGGACAACCGGGGCAGCGGCAGCTGGTCGTCGATCATCTGCGGCGTCGATTGGGTCACCGGCCGGGAGGACATCGAGGTCGCCAACATGAGCCTCGGCGGCGACGGCAGCGAGCCGGTGGACGGCGTCTCCGGGGACTGTTCCACTGGTGACGCGTTGCACGACGCGATCTGCACGTCTGTCACGGGCCCCGCCGGCATCAGGTACGCCGTCGCGGCGGGCAACTCGAGCGAGGACGCGGCGGGCTTCGTGCCGGCCGCCTACGACGAGGTCATCACCGTGTCGGCGCTGGCCGACGCCGACGGCGAATCCAGTGGCACCGGGGGGTCGCCGAAGTGTCGCGCCGACGAGGACGACACCTTCGCCAACTTCTCCAACCACGGCGCCGACGTCGACCTGATCGCCCCGGGAGTCTGCATCCTCTCCACCTGGAAGGACGGCGGCTACCACACGATCAGCGGGACGTCGATGGCCTCGCCGCACGTCGCCGGTGCCCTCTACAAGGCGGCCAATCCTCTGGCCACACCCCTCGAGGTCCAGTCGGCGCTCGTGACGGGCGGGAACCTCGACTGGAGCAACGCCGACGACAGGGACGCCACCAAGGAGACGCTGCTCAACGTCGCCGGGTTCTGAGTCCCACGCCGGTGGCCTCCTCGGGCGACGCGAACGAGCGCGGTGGTCGTCGTCCGTAGACTCCCCGCAGTGAGCCTCCGCCTGTACGACACGGCCGCCCGGGCGGTCCGCGACTTCACGCCCCTGCGTGCCGGGCAGGCCTCCGTCTACGTCTGCGGGCTCACCGTCCAGGGGCCGCCGCACGTGGGTCACGTCCGCGCCGCGCTCTCCTTCGACGTGCTGCGCCGCTGGCTGGCCGCCTCCGGGCTCGAGGTCACCTACGTCCGCAACGTCACCGACATCGACGACAAGATCCTCACCAGGGCCGCGGAGCGAGGCGTGCCGTGGTGGGCGTGGGCGTACACGAACGAGCTGGCCTGCACCCGCGCCTATGACGTCCTGGGCGTGCTGCCGCCGACCTACGAGCCGCGCGCCACGGGGCACGTGCCGGACATGGTGGCGTTGATGGAGCGGCTCGTCGAGCGCGGGCACGCCTACGCCGTCGACGGTGACGTCTACTTCGACGTACGTTCCTTCCCCGACTACGGCGCGCTGACCGGGCAGCGGCTCGCGGACCTGCAGCCCGCCGCGGACACCGAGACCGACGAGCGGAAGCGGGACCCGCGCGACTTCGCCCTGTGGAAGGCGCACAAGCCCGGCGAGCCGGAGACGGCGTCGTGGGCCACGCCGTGGGGCCGGGGCCGGCCGGGGTGGCACCTGGAGTGCTCGGCGATGGCCCAGCGGTACCTCGGGGCGGCGTTCGACATCCACGGCGGCGGGCTGGACCTGCGCTTCCCGCACCACGAGAACGAGCAGGCGCAGTCGCGGGCCGCCGGCAACGGGTTCGCGCAGTACTGGCTGCACAACGGCTGGGTGACCCTCGGCGGCGAGAAGATGAGCAAGTCGCTGGGCAACACCGCGCTGGTCGACGAGGTGGTGCGGCGGGTGCGGCCGGTCGAGCTGCGCTACTACCTGGTCGCCCCGCACTACCGGTCCACGGTCGAGTTCACTGACGCCGCGCTCGCCGAGGCCGGCGCGGCCTACCGGCGGCTGGAGTCGTTCGTGACGCGCGCCGCCGAGCGGGTGGGCCCTGACGCCGGGCTCCCGGTGCTCTGCGCGGACTTCACCAACGCCCTGGACGACGACCTCGGCACGCCCGCCGCGGTGGCCGCGATCCACGAGCTGGTGCGGGAGGGCAACACCGCGCTGGCCGAAGGCGACGAGAAGGCGGTCGCCGGCACGCTGGGCTCGATCCGGGCGATGCTCGGCGTCCTGGGCCTGGACCCGCTGGACCCGCACTGGGCCGCCGCGGGCGGGGACGACCGCCTGGGCGAGGTCGCCGACCGGCTCGTCGCGCTGGCTCTCGAGCAGCGCCAGGCCGCCCGTGCCCGCAAGGACTACGCAGCAGCCGACGCGATCCGCGACCAGCTCGCCGCACTCGGCGTGCAGGTCGAGGACACCCCGCAGGGAACCCGATGGGAGCTGAGCCGCTGATGGCCGGCAACAGCCAGCGCCGTGGACGCACGACCGGCGCGCACAAGAAGGGCGCCCCCGGGGGCACCGGCGGCAAGGGCCGCCGGGCGCTGGCCGGCCGCGGCGCCACCC
>JALYNA010000481.1 GCA_030773455.1 Actinomycetota bacterium | reverse complement strand
CCGGCGGTCACGTAGCAGCCGGCCTCGACGATGCAGTTGTCGCCGAGGGAGATGCCGATGCCGGCGTTGGCGCCCAGCAGGCAGCCCGAGCCGATGGAGATCACCTGCGTCCCGCCGCCGGAGAGGGTGCCCATGATCGAGGCGCCGCCACCGATATCGCTGTCGGCGCCGACGACGACGCCGGCGCTGATCCGGCCCTCGACCATCGACGGCCCCAGGGTGCCGGCGTTGAAGTTGACGAAGCCCTCGTGCATGACCGTCGTCCCCTCGGCGAGGTGGGCACCGAGCCGCACCCGGTCGCCGTCGGCGATGCGGACGCCGGAGGGGATCACGTAGTCGACCATCCGCGGGAACTTGTCGACGCCGTGGACGGTGACCTGCCCGTGCGCGGCGCGCAGCCGGTGCGGGTTGAACGACGCGGCCTCCACGGGGCCGGCGCTGGTCCAGGCGACGTTGGTGAGCAGGCCGAAGACGCCATCCATGCTGATGCTGCGCGGCGTCACCAGCCGGGAGGACAGCAGGTGCAGGCGCAGCCAGACGTCGTGGGCGTCGACCGGCGGCGCGGACAGGTCCGTGATCACCGTCCGGACGGCGACCACCTCGACGCCGCGGGAGTCGTCGCTGCGCACCAGGCCGCCGTAGTCCGGACCCAGCTCCCCGGAGATCTCGAGCGCCCCCAGCCGGGTGCTGCCCGTGGGCGCCCCCTCGGGCGCGCCGAGGCGCGGCTCGGGGTACCAGGTGTCGAGCACCGTGCCCGCGGGGGTCACGGTGGCCAGACCTGCGGCGACGGCGGAGAGCGGGGCGGGAGCGGTCACGGCGACGACGTTATCGAGCCGCGGCCGGCCGCCGCCGACTCGGTCGGGGAGCCGCGCGCCGGGCAGCCTCAAGGGACCTTCACCCCTGCCCCCCATGCGGGGCAGGGGGTGACGTTCCGTGGCAGGAGGTCCGGCGCGTCCTGCTCGCGGGCCGCGACGTGATCGACGGGCGACGGGCCGGTGCCGCTCGCGCGCTGCGGCGGCCCGCGCACCGGCGCGCCCGTAGGCTCGGGGGTCGTGAGTGACCTGACCGCGCTGGACCCCGCCGTCGACGTCCTGACGCTCACCCGTGCGCTGGTCGACGTCCCGTCGGTGTCGGGCAGCGAGGGGGCCCTCGCCGGCGCCGTCGAGGCGGCGCTGCGGGCGCTCGGGGGTCTGGAGGTGGAGCGGGTCGGCGACGCCGTTCTCGCCCGGACCGACCTGGGCCGCCCGACCCGCGTCGTCCTCGCCGGTCACCTGGACACCGTGCCGATCGCCGACAACGTGCCCAGCCGGCTGGACGAGGCGACCGGCCGGCTCTACGGCTGCGGCACCAGTGACATGAAGTCCGGCGTCGCCGTGATGCTGCGGCTGGCCGGGCGCTTCGGCGTCCGGGGGGCGGAGCCGGCGCACGACCTCACCTTCGTCTGCTACGACAACGAGGAGGTGGAGTCGGTCCGGAACGGCCTCGGCCGGGTCGCACGGGAGCGCCGGAGCTGGCTCTACGGCGACCTGGCGGTCCTGCTCGAGCCCACCGACGGCGAGATCGAGGCCGGCTGCCAGGGCACCCTGCGTGCGGTGCTCAAGGTCCAGGGCCGCCGGGCGCACAGCGCCCGCAGCTGGCTGGGGGTCAACGCCGTCCACGGGCTCGTCGGGGCGCTCGGCACGCTGGCCGCCTACCGGCCGCGCGAGGTGGCGATCGACGGCTGCCTGTACCGCGAGGGGCTCAACGCCGTGGGCGTCTCCGGCGGCGTGGCCGGCAACGTGATCCCGGACCAAGCCTCGCTGACGGTCAACTTCCGCTACGCGCCCGACCGCGACGAGGACGCCGCCGAGGCGTACGTCCGCGAGGTCTTCGCCGACGCGATCGCCGGGGGCGCCACGCTCACCGTCGTCGACAACGCCGGCGGTGCCCTGCCGGGTCTGTCCGAGCCCGCCGCCGCGGACTTCGTCGCCGCCGTCGGCCGCCCGGCGCGGGCCAAGCTCGGCTGGACCGACGTCGCCCGGTTCGCCGCCTTCGGCATCCCCGCCGTCAACTACGGCCCCGGCGATCCGCAGCTGGCCCACACCCGCGAGGAGCACGTCCTCCTCGACCGGCTGCAGCCGGTCGAGGACGCGCTCACCACGTATCTCTCCGGGCAAGCCCACCGATCGCCCATGAGCCAGGAGCGCGCATGACGACCACGCCCGAGCCCGCCAACGCCCGCAACCCGCGGACCACCCGCCACCGCGGTCCGGTGATGCTGCGCGGCGGCGAGCCCGACCCCCGCCTGCAGGGGACGACGACCGACGCGCGGCTGCTCGACCGCCGCGGCCAGACCGACTGGGTGCACACCGACCCGTGGCGGGTCCTCCGCATCCAGAGCGAGTTCGTCGAGGGCTTCGGGCTGCTGGCCGAGCTGCCGCGCGCGGTGAGCGTCTTCGGCAGCGCCCGCACGCCGCAGGACTCGCCGCACTACGCCTCGGGTGTGGCGATCGGCGCGGCCCTTTCGGACGCCGGTTACGCGGTCATCACCGGCGGCGGCCCGGGGGCGATGGAGGCGGCCAACCGCGGCGCGTCAGAGGCCGGCGGTCTCTCGGTGGGCCTGGGCATCGAGCTGCCCTTCGAGCAGGAGCTCAACGAGTGGGTCGACGTCGGCATCGCGTTCCGCTATTTCTTCGTCCGCAAGACGATGTTCATCAAGTACGCCCAGGCCTTCGTCATCCTCCCCGGCGGCTTCGGCACCCTGGACGAGCTGTTCGAGGCGCTCACGCTGGTGCAGACCCGCAAGGTGACCCGCTTCCCGGTGGTGCTGTTCGGGTCGGACTACTGGTCCGGGCTGGTCGACTGGCTGCGGACGACGATGGTGCCCGCGGCCACGATCAAGGACACCGACCTGGACCTCTTCACGGTCACCGACGACGTCGACGAGGTCGTGCGGATCATCCAGGAGGCGGAGAAGGCGCGGGAGGCCGGGGACAACGGCGGCGGGATGCGGGCTCTGCCGGTCGACGACGCGCCGAGCGACGCCTGAGGTCCCGAGGTGCTCGAGGCGGTCGTCTTCGTCCTCACCGTCGCAGTGGTCGGCGCGCTGCTGTTCCTCGGCGGCTCCGTCCTGCTCGGCCGGGGGGAGACCCGGCCGCCGGCCGACCCCGACCGCTCGCCGCTGGAGCTGCCCGAGGACCGGCCGGTCACCGCGGACGACGTCCGGGGGGTGCGCATGTCGGTGACCGTCCGGGGCTACCGCATGACCGAGGTCGACTGGCTGCTTGAGCAGTTGGCCGGGGCACTCGAGGAGCGTGACGCAGCGGTCGCGGCCCTGCGCGCCCGGCTGGAGCAGGCCCGGCGCGCGCCCGGCACGGACGACGCCCCGTCCCCGGGTGCGGGCGCTGGCGGGAACGGAGCGCACGCCGATGCGTGAACTGGTGGAGACGGTGGACGTCGACGCGCCACCGGAGCGGGCGTGGGCGGCGCTGACCGACTGGACCCGCCAGGGGGAGTGGATGCTGTTCACCGACGTGGAGGTCACCGGCGGCGATCCGCACGCGGTCGGTGGGCGGCTGGCGGCGCGCACCGGCGTCCCGTGGCGGCGCGGCCGGCACCTCGGCGTGCTGGACACGATGGTCATCACCGAGTGGCAACCGCCCCGGCGTGCCGTCGTCCAGCACACCGGCCGGATCGTGCGCGGGCCGGGCACCTTCGAGGTCACCCCACGCGGGGAGCACGCCACCGTCACCTGGACCGAGCAGCTGTGGCTGCCCTTCGGCCTGCTCGGGCAGCTGGCCTGGCCGCTGGTGAAGCCCGCAGCGGTGGCCGGCATCCGGCTCTCGCTGCGCCGCTTCGCCGCCTTCGCGGCCGGCTATCCCGGCTGAGCCGCAGGGGCCGGACGAGCCGCCGCCGAGTGGCGACCTGCCGTGGTCACCGGGCAGGGAGACCACGGCAACCCACCACTCGCATGGACGGCGGCCCCGAACGGCCGCCCTGGCCGGTCAGCTGCCGGTGTCCCGCCGGGCGCGGGCGAAAGCGAGCGCCTCGCGGGCCAGCGGCAGGTCGGTGTCCGGCTCGCCGTCGGCCAGCGCGACCCACTCGCGGTAGGGCCGGCCGCCCCCGGTCGCCGAACGGCCCGCCGCGCCCGTCGGCAAGCAGCGCGGCGACGCGCTCGGCGGGCAGCTCGAGCACCAGCGCGCCGCGCACGACCATTGCGAAGGCCGCGCCGTCGACCTTGAGCGCCCGCGAGCCGAACCGGCGGGGGCCGGTCCGCTCCGGAAGGGTCACGTCGGGCTCGCCGGAGAGGCGGTCGACGAGGGCGGCGAGGCGGTCGGCGGCGTCCACGCGCCCATGCTGGCCCGACGGCGGCCGCGCCGGGTGCTCCGGCGGCGCCCCGCGCGCTCAGCTTGCCGTTTAACCTCCGTGCCCTGCTGAGTTACATCAGTGTGATCCGGACTCTGGCATGAGGGCGGCCACCGCGTGATCCTTCGGAGTTGCGAGCTTCGAGGAAACGGCGGTGGCCGT
>JALYNA010000480.1 GCA_030773455.1 Actinomycetota bacterium | reverse complement strand
CCATGTTCCCCGGAGGCCAGCCCGACATGGCACGCCTGCTCGAGCAGGCTCAGCAGATGCAGCAGCAGCTGGCTGCCGCGCAGGACCAGCTGGCGCAGGAGGAGGTCACCGGCACGGCAGGTGGCGGCCTGGTCAGCGTGACGATGACCGGGCAGGGCGAGGTGACCGCGGTGACGATCGCGCCTGCGGCCGTCGACCCCGACGACGTCGAGAGCCTGCAGGACCTCGTCGTCGCCGCCTTCCGCGACGCCTCCCGCGCCGTCAACGAACTCACCGCCAACCGCATGGGGCCGCTCGCCGGCGGCCTCGGCGGCGGCATGGGGCTGCCCGGCCTCTGAGCCGCCGAACCCCTCCACGACGAGAGGAACACCGTGTACGAGGGGGCCGTCCAGGACCTCATCGACGAGCTCGGCCGGCTGCCTGGCGTCGGGCCGAAGAGCGCCCAGCGCATCGCCTTCCACCTGCTGGCCGCGGAGTCGGCGGACGTCGGCCGGCTGGTCGCCGCGCTGCAGCGCGTCCAGGCCGAGGTCCGGTTCTGCGTCACCTGCTACAACGTCGCCGAGGGCGAGCAGTGCCGGATCTGCCGCGACCCGCGCCGGTCCGACGACGTCATCTGCGTGGTCGAGGAGCCCAAGGACGTCGTCGCCATCGAGCGCACCCGTGAGTTCCGCGGCCGCTACCACGTGCTCGGCGGTGCGATCAGCCCGATCGAGGGTGTCGGCCCCGACGACCTGCGGGTCAAGGAGCTGATGACCCGGCTGATCAGCGGCACGGTCACCGAGCTCATCATCGCCACCGACCCGAACCTGGAGGGGGAGGCGACCGCCGCCTACCTCGCGCGGCTGGTCAGCCCGATGGGGCTGGCGGTCTCCCGGCTGGCCAGCGGCCTGCCGGTGGGCGGCGACCTGGAGTACGCCGACGAGGTAACCCTGGGCCGGGCGTTCGAGGGCCGCCGCCGCATCGACGCCTGAAGTCCGGCAACTCCACCGTCCGGCGGCTGGACGGCGACGGTGTGCGCGGATGCGCAGTTACCGGCGCAGAACTGCGCATCCGCCCACACCGTCGGTCCGGAGCGGTCGAGGGGGCTGACCTGGTCCGATGCAGGTCACAGGATGGTGTCGATGGGACTCGACGGCTCACTCTCGCGCGCACCTCCCGCCTAGGGTCCGACGCACGTTCGTGAGGGGCTCGCCCCCCGCGGTCGCGACGTCGGAACTCGTCCGGCCCACGGGGGCCGAGAAGGCAGGTCTTCCGCGATGCAGCGTCGTCCCCAACGCGTGCTCACCGCCTCGGCGGCCACCCTGACCGCACTCACCCTGGCTGCCTGTGCCTCGAGCGACCGGGACTCCGGTGGCGGGGACGGCGGCGAGGCCGCACAGTCCGGCGGCACCATGGTCTTCGGCGCCACCTCCGACCCGGTGATGCTCGACCCGGCGTTCGGCAGCGACGGCGAGACCTTCCGGGTCATCCGCCAAGTCTACGAGGGCCTCCTGACCAACGAGCCGGCCGGCACCGAGCCGGTGCCGGCCCTGGCCGAGGACTACGAGGTCAGCGAGGACGGGCTGGAGTACACCTTCAACCTGCGCCAGGGCGTGAAGTTCCACGACGGCACGGACTTCAACGCCGAAGCGGTCTGCTTCAACTTCGAGCGCTGGTACAACTTCGAGGGCCTGGCTCAGAGCCCGAGCGCCTCGACCTACTACCAGGATGTGTTCGGCGGCTTCGCCAGCACGCCGGACACCCCCAACATCTACGCGGGGTGCGAGGCGTCGGACGAGAACACCGCGGTCATCCGGCTCAACCGGGTGACCAGCAAGTTCCCCGCCGCGCTGTCACTGCCGGCCTTCTCCATCGCCAGCCCCACCGCGCTGCAGGAGTACGACGCCGACAACCTGTCCGGCAGCGATGACGCGCTGACCTACCCCGAGTACGCCCTCGAGCACCCGACCGGCACCGGGCCCTTCCGGTTCGAGAGCTGGGACCGCGGCAACGGCGAGGTCCGCATCGTCCGCAACGAGGACTACTGGGGTGAGAAGGCGCTGCTCGACGAGATCATCTTCCGCTCGATCGCGGACGGGAACACCCGCCGTCAGGAGCTGCAGGCCGGGTCGATCGACGGCTACGACTTCGTAGCGCCGGCGGACTACCAGACCCTGCAGGACGAGGGCTTCCAGGTCCTGGTCCGCGACCCGTTCAACATCCTCTATCTGGGCATGAACGGTGGCGGCGTGCCCGACTCGGGGGCGAACCCGGCGCTGCAGGACCCGCGGGTCCGCCAGGCGGTGGCGCACGCAATCGACCGCGAGACGATCGTGAACTCGCTGCTGCCCGAGGGTGCCCAGGCGGCCATCGAGTTCATGGCGCCGACCGTCGACGGCTACGCCGAGGACGTCACCATCTACGACTACGACCCCGACCGGGCGCGGCAGCTGCTGCAGGAGGCCGGTGCCGAAGGCACTACCCTTCGGTTCTTCTACCCGACCGAGGTCAGCCGGCCGTACCTGCCGGACCCGGCCGCCATGTTCCAGGTCATCAGCCAGAACCTGACCGACGCCGGCTTCACCATCGAGCCCACGGCGCTCCCCTGGAGCCCGGACTACCTGAACGTCGTGCAGGCAGGTGGAGCGGACATCCACCTGCTCGGGTGGACCGGTGACTACAACGACGCCTACAACTTCATCGGCACGTTCTTCGCCGCCAAGGCCGACGGCCGGGCGAAGGCGGAGTTCGGGGCGTTCAACGCGCCGGAGATCTTCCAGGCGCTGGCCCGGGCCGACGCCGAGCCCGACCCGGCCGCCCGGACCACGCTCTACCAGGAGGCGAATCGGCTGATCATGGACTACCTGCCGGGTGTCCCGATCTCCCACTCGCCGCCGGCGCTGGTCGTGGCGGACAACGTCAGCGGGCTGCAGCCGAGCCCGCTGACCGCCGAGGTCTTCTCCACGGTCTCCGTCAGCGGGTGACCTCCACGCCCGTCCCCGTCGGCAGCCTCCGGCTGCCGGCGGGGACGGTGTCGTGACCGACGCCGGACCGAGGGGAGGCTGACCAGCACGCCGTGCTGCGCTTCATCGTCCGACGGCTCCTGCAGCTCGTCCCGATCCTGCTGGGCCTGTCGGTTCTGCTCTTCGCCTGGCTGCGCGCCCTGCCCGGAGGCCCGGCACAGGCCGCCCTCGGCGAGCGGGCGACGCCCGAGGCGATCGCCCGATACAACGAGCTCTTCGGCCTCGACCAACCCATCTGGGTGCAGTACCTGCGCTTCCTCGGTCGCGCCGTCCAGCTCGACTTCGGGACGTCGGCCCGCACCGGCCGCGCCGTGACGACCGAGTTCCTCGAGCGGATGCCGGGCACTGTCGAGCTGACGCTGTTCGCCATGGTCTTCGCCGTCGGCGTCGGCATCCCGCTGGGCTACCTCGCCGCCCGAAGGCACGGCAGCTGGCTGGACTCCACCGCCGTCATCGGCTCGCTGCTCGGCGTGGCGATCCCGGTCTTCTTCCTCGCCTACCTGCTCCGGCTGCTGTTCGCCGTCGAGCTCGGCTGGCTGCCGGGATCGGGCCGCCAGGAGGTGCGCATCGACGCCACCCACATCACCAACTTCTACGTCCTCGACGGCCTGCTGACCCGCGAGTGGGACGCCGCCTGGGACGCGTTCCTGCACCTGGTCCTGCCGGGGATCGCCCTGGGCACCATCCCGCTGGCCATCATCGTGCGGATCACCCGGGCCTCGGTGCTCGACGTCGTCAACGAGGACTACGTCCGGACGGCGAACGCGAAGGGACTGTCGGCCGACACGGTGCGCCGCCGGCACATCATCCGCAACGCCCTCCTGCCGGTGTCCACCACGATCGGCCTCCAGACCGGCCTGCTGCTGTCCGGAGCGGTGCTCACCGAGACCGTCTTCGCCTTCGGCGGGGTCGGGTCGGCGATCTTCGACGCCATCTTCGCCCGCGACTTCGCCGTCCTGCAGGGCTTCATCCTCCTGCTGGCCGTGGTCTACGTGCTGGTGAACCTGCTGGTCGACATCTCCTACGGCCTTCTCGACCCGCGGGTGCGCGTCCGATGAGCGTGCGAATCGGAGCAGCAGCACAGCAGATGAGCTCGCGAGTGGGTCCCGTGGGAGGAGCCCGATGACCGCGATGGGCGACGTCCGCCGGCAGCGGATCGACGAGCTGGCCGCCCGCGCCGGGCAGGTGCCGGAGGGCGAGGGCGGCGTCTCGCTGACCAAGAGCGCCTTCCGCCGGTTGCGGCGCAACCCGGTGGCGATCCTCGGCGCGGTCATCGTCGTGGTGTTCCTGCTGGTCGCCGCGTTCGCGCCGTGGCTGGCACCGCGCGACCCGCTGGCGCAGACGCTGCTCGGTCAGGTCCGCCCCGGCGCCATCCCCGGCCCGCAGGAGGGCTTCCCGCTCGGCGCCGACCAGCTCGGCCGCGACCTGCTCTCCCGGCTGGTCTACGGCTCGCGGCAGTCGCTGCTGATCGGCGTGGTGTCGACGGTGCTCGGCGTCGTCGTCGGCATGGCCCTGGGCGTGCTGGCCGGCGCGTTCGGCGGCAAGGTGGACACGGTCGTCATGCGGGTGGTCGACATCCTGCTGTCCATCCCCGGCCTGCTGATGGCGATCACCATCTCGGTGCTGCTGGGGCAGAACCAGTACGCGCTGATGATCGCCATCGCGGTCACCCAGGTGCCGGTCTTCGCCCGGCTGCTGCGCGGCTCGATGCTCGCCCAGCGGGGCAGCGACTACGTGCTCGCGGCCCGCGCCCTGGGGGTCAAGCGGGGCCGGATCGTCTTCGGCCACGTGCTGCCCAACTCGCTGTCACCGGTGATCGTGCAGGCCACGCTGTCCCTGGCGACGGCGATCATCGAGGCCGCCGCGCTGTCCTTCCTCGGCCTCGGCGACCCGGACATCGCCCGCCCCGAGTGGGGCGCGATGCTGGCCAGCGCGCAGGACTTCCTGTCGGTCCGGCCGGGCCTGGCCGTCTGGCCGGCGCTGTGCATCATCGTGGTCGCGCTCGGCTTCACCCTGCTCGGGGAGTCGCTGCGGGAGGCCCTGGACCCGAAATTCCGCCGATGACGACGCCCGAGCGAGCATCGCAGGGAGATGCCGGGAGCCGACAGGGAGTGAGCATCGCAGCGAGCGCCAGCGAGCGAGGAGCGGAGCGACCGCGGAGGCGACTCAGGACGTCGACCGAGGAGCGGAACGAGGGCGGAGTCGAGCAGAAGGCATGGAGGTAGGCATGTCCATCGAGGCGATGCCGCCCGAGAGCGTGGCACGGACCGACGTCCCCGTGCTCGAGGTCGAGGACCTCGCGGTGACCTTCGCGCGGCGCGGAGAGCAGCCCACCCGTGCCGTCGACGGGGTCAGTTTCTCGGTGGCCGCGGGCGAGACCATCGGCCTGGTGGGGGAGTCCGGCTGCGGCAAGTCGGTGACCTCGCTGGCGGTCATGGGCCTGCTGCCGCACCGCGGCGTGCAGGTCTCCGGCTCGGTCCGGTTCGGCGGCACGGAGCTGATCGGGGCGTCGGACCGGGCGCTGCGCCGGCTGCGCGGGTCGGAGATGGCGATGGTCTTCCAGGACCCGCTGTCCTCGCTGAACCCCACCGTGCCGATCGGCACCCAGGTCACCGAGGTGCTGATCGAGCACCGCGACATGGGGAAGAGGGAGGCGAGCGCCGAGGCCGCCGAGCTGCTGGACCGGGTGGGCATCCCCGACCCCACCCGCCGGCTCAAGGAGTACCCGCACCAGCTGTCCGGCGGCATGCGGCAGCGGGCGCTGATCGCGATGGCGCTGGCGTGCTCGCCGCGGTTGCTCATCGCCGATGAGCCGACGACGGCCCTCGACGTCACCATCCAGGCGCAGATCCTCGAGCTGCTGCGCGAGCTCGTCGTCGACACCGGGACGGCGCTGGTGATGATCACCCACGTTCTGGGCGTCGTGGCCGGCCTCTGCGACCGGGTGCACGTCATGTACGCGGGAAAGGTCATCGAGACCGCCGACCGGCACGAGCTGTTCGCCCGGCCGCGGCAGCCCTACACCGGCGGGCTGCTCGCCTCGGTGCCGCGGCTGGACGCCGGGCGCGGGGTCCCGCTGAAGCCGATCCGGGGCTCGGCGCGCGACGCCATCCCCTGGGCCGAGGGATGTGCCTTCGCCCCGCGCTGCGACAACGCCCAGGACGACTGCCTCACCGAGGTCGCGGGGAGCACCGTGCCCCTGGAGTACGACGGGCCCGGCCGGGAGCTGCGCTGCCGGCACCCGCTGACGTATCCACCGTCCCCCGCGGGGGCCACGCCGTCCGGGAGCACCGCCTCGGGAGCCGGACGGTGACTGCGGCGCGCGAGCCCCTGCTGCGGGTCGAGGGGCTGCAGGTGCACTTCCCGATCCGGCGCGGGATTCTCTTCGACCGCACTGTCGGCCACGTCCGCGCCGTCGACGGCGTCGACCTGGCCATCGAGCGCGGCACCACCTACGGCCTGGTGGGGGAATCCGGCTGCGGCAAGTCCACCCTGGGCCGCGCCGTCCTGCGGCTGGTCGAACCCACGGCCGGGCAGGTGATCTTCGACGGCACCGACGTCGCCTCCCTCGAAGGCGAGGCGCTGCGCACGATGCGCCGGCGGATGCAGATGGTCTTCCAGGACCCGCTGGGCAGCCTGGACCCGCGGCAGGACGTCGAGTCGCTGCTGTC
>JALYNA010000479.1 GCA_030773455.1 Actinomycetota bacterium | reverse complement strand
GGCCAGCGCGCGCTGGACGGCCTCTTCGGCCCGGTCCGGGTCGCCGGACAGCCGCAGCGCCTCGGCGAGCAGGGCCTCGCACTCGGCGGCGACGAAGCGGCGGAAGGCCGCATCGGCGCCCCGTGTCATGCCGGCCAGTGTGCGCCGTTCCGCGGCGGGTGGTGCGGTGCTGCCTGGAGACGGCTCGCCGTCCAGATCGCTCACGGCGCGCGACGGCGCGCTCCCCGCCGTGTGGACGGGAACGGTCACGGGCCCGCCGGGCCCCGGACCTCCCTAGCGTGCCTCCGTCCGCACGCTTGTGAGGATGGTCCGGAGAGCCGCGATCAGCGCGGCCGCGTTCCGC
The DNA here is from genome assembly GCA_030773455.1 of Actinomycetota bacterium. Taxonomy (GTDB): domain Bacteria; phylum Actinomycetota; class Actinomycetes; order Mycobacteriales; family Geodermatophilaceae; genus Geodermatophilus. Next base: position 2,048 of record JALYNA010000479.1, on the reverse strand, counting down.
CCTGGTGACCGGTCCGCTGACCGCCGCCCACGCCCACGCCGACGGGGGCGGCGACGGGGACGACGCGGTGACCGTCGTGGCCGGTGGCCTGGACGGGCCGCGCCAGGTCAACGACTACAAGGGCGACCGATTGGTGGTGGCGGAGTCCGACAGCGGCGAGATCTCCTCGGTCGACCTGGACAGCGGCGAGGTGGAGACGCTGGCCAGCGGCCTGGTGAACCCGCAGGGCGCCGCCTACCGGCACGGGCGCCTCTACATCGCCGTCGGCGAGGCTGGCCCGCCGGAGGAGGGGGCACCCCCGCCCGCCGACCCGCCGGCGGTCGGCCAGGGCGGCCCGGGCCTGCTGGTCACCGACCGCGAGGGCGAGGTGCTGCACGCCGTCGACCTCCTGCAGTACGAGCTCGACGAGAACCCCGACGGCCAACAGCAGTACGACGACGCGGGTGCCGCAGTGGACGCCCTCTCCAACCCCTTCTCGGTCCTCGTGGAGCACCACCGCGTGCTGGTGGCCGACGCCGGCGCCAACGCCGTCCTCTCGGTGGACCGCAGGAGCGGCGAGGTCAGCACCTTCTTTGTGCCGCCGGTGGTGACCGGCGACGAGGTGGAGGCCTGCGGGACGACGGCGAACAACAACGACGACGGCTTCGGCTGCGACCCGGTGCCGACCGGCCTCGCCGAGGGACGCCACGGGCACGTCTACGTGAGCACGCTCGGCGCGGAGGTGCCGGGGCGGCGTGGGTGTACGAGCTGAACCGCCACGGGAAGGTCGTCGACGTCATCGAGGACCTCACCGGTGCGACCGATGTGGCGGTCGACCGGCGCGGCACCGTCTACGTCTCCGAGCTGTTCGAGGGCGCGCCGGTGGGTGAGCCGGGACCGGCTTCGACCCGACGACCGTGGGCCAGGTCGTGCGCATCGAGCCCGACGGGGAGCGCTCCACCGCGCAGGTGACGATGCCGACCGGCCTGCTGATCGAGCACGGCGACCTGTACGCCTCGGCGTGGAGCGTCGCCGGCTTCCTCGGGATGCCGGGGCGCGGCGAGGTGGTCCGCATCGGGGAGGACGTCTTCGTCGAGTGACCCGACGGGGTGGGGCGCCGGGCGAATCGCGCCGCCGGCGTCCCGTCCCGCCCGGTCGTCCCGGCGCCTGGCTACCCTCGCCCGTGTGCCGGGCAAGCCGCTGCGCGACGTCATCGCCCCGGGCCTGGACGTCCTCTTCTGCGGGATCAACCCGTCCCTGACGTCGGCGGCCCGCGGGCACCACTTCGCCCGGCCGGGGAACCGCTTCTGGTCGGCGCTGCACCTGGCCGGGCTCACGCCGCGGCTGCTGCGGCCCGAGGAGGACGCCGAGCTGCTGCGCTACGGCCTCGGCGTGACCAACGTGGTGGACCGGCCCACCCGGACCGCCGCGGAGCTCTCGGCCGACGAGCTGCGGGCCGGTGCCGCGGCCCTGGCCGAGATCGTGGCGCGGTACCGGCCGCGGGTGCTCGCCGTCCTGGGCATCACGGCCTGGCGGGTGGGCTTCGACCGGCCGCGCGCAGGAGCCGGTCTGCAGCCGGAGCGGATCGGCGGCGCGGCGACCTGGGTGGTGCCCAACCCCAGCGGCCTCAACGCCCACCACCAGCTGCCCGACCTCGCCCAGATCTACGGGCAGCTGCGGGAGGCGGCCCCGGCCGGCTGAGTGCCCGGACCCGGCGGCAGCTCAGTCCACGCCCAGGGCGCGCAGCCCGCCGGTGACCACGGCTGCGGCCAGGACGACGAGCAGCACGTGCGCCCGCCGCCACAGCAGCACGCCGGCGGTGGCCACCCCGGCGGTGTCCGCGCCGATCCGCAGCTGGGCGCCGTCGGCCAGTGCGGAGGTGACGACCAGCGCGGCCAGCAGCGCCGAGGACAGCAGGACGACGACCCGCACGGCGGGCGCGGGGAGCTCCCGCGCACCGGTCACGGCCGGACCGACCCCGCGGGTGAGCGCGGTCGTCGCCGCGCAGAGGCCGACGAGCAGCCACCAGGTCGCCGGGCTCACCGCGGCCCCCGCAGGCCGACGAGTGC
>JALYNA010000478.1 GCA_030773455.1 Actinomycetota bacterium | reverse complement strand
GCGTCGGCGGGGGCCGCCCCCGCGCCGCAGACCGGCCCGATCCCCGTCGTCCGGGCCGACGACCCGCCGCTGCTCGGGGACGAGGGACTCCCGCCCCGTGAGGGTGCGGTGGCCTGGCTGCGCTTCGCCGGCGAGCTGGTCCTCGCGCTCGCCGCCGGCGTCGGCATCTACTTCCTGTTCACCGTGCTCTGGCAGCAGCTGCCCTACCTGGCCGTGCTCCTCGCGCCGGTCGCCGTGGCCGGGCTGGTCGGCGGCGTCGGCGCCTGGCGGCAGCGTCAGGACCGGGAGCCGGTCGGCGCGCGGCTGGTGGCGATCCTGGTCTTCGCCGGGACCATGCTCACGATCGCGCCCGCCGCCGGCCTGCTCGCCACCGGCTAGTCACTCCTCGTCCTCGTCCTCGTCCGCGGTGAACTGCTCGACCATCGCGGCGGTGAAGGCGTCCAGGTCGTCGGGCTTGCGGCTGGTCACCAGGTTGCCGTCGACGACGACCTCCTCGTCCACCCAGGTGGCGCCGGCGTTGCGCAGGTCGGTCCGCAGCGAGGGCCAGGAGGTCATCGTCCGCCCGCGGACGACGTCGGCCTCGGCGAGGACCCACGGTGCGTGGCAGATCGCCGCCACCGGCTTGCCCGCGTCGAAGAAGGCCTTCACGAAGGCCACGGCGTCGGCGTCGGCGCGCAGGAAGTCGCCGTTGATGACGCCGCCGGGCAGCACGAGCGCGCCGTACTGGTCGGGATCGGCCGAACTGACCACCGCGTCCACCTTCTTGGCGTCGGCCTTGTCGATGTGGTCGTAGGCGGTGATCTCCCCGGCCTCGAGCGACACCAGCTCCGGCTGGGCGCCGGCCTCCTCGAGCGCCTGCCACGGGCGGTCGAGCTCCACCTGCTCCACGCCGTCGGTCGCGAGGACGGCCACCTTCAACCCGTTCAGCTCATCTGCCATGGGCCGCGGCTACCCCGCCCCCGACGGGGACACACGCTGTGAGCACTAGGTTCGGCCCGTGCGCGCACAGACCAGCCTCCCGGTGCGCCGCCTGCTCGACACCCTCCCCGGTGCCGGCCTCCGGGTCCCCGACCCGGTCCGCACCGCCGCCGACCTCATCGCGGCGGGCTGCTCGGTCGCCCTGGAGCACACCCCGGCCGCGGACGCGTCCGATTCCGCCGCCGAGCTGGTCGACCTGGTCGCCCGGGTGGCCGGTGCCGGGCTGGCCGGCGCCTGCGAGCTCACCGTCCCCGTCGGCCGGCTGGGCGCCGGGGCCGCCGGGGTGGCCCGCGCCGCCGCTCGTGCCGGGCTGGACGTGGCGCTGGACGGGGACCCGGCCGCGGTGGACGGGCTCGCCACGGGACTCCGGAGCGGGACCGTGGTGGTCCGCGCGGCCGACCCCGGCGCCGAGGAGCGCTGCCACGCGCTGGCCGGCGGCCGGGTGCGGCTGACCGGCGGGCGCCGGACCGGCCGGTGGGGCGCGGACTCCGACCTGGCCTACGTCCGCTGCCTCAACGTGCTGATGAGCGGGGCCGGGCGCCCCGGCGTCGGCACTTCCGATCCGCGGCTGGTCGCCCTCGCCGGCGAGCGCGCCGCCTGGAACGAACGAGCACCCGACAGCTGGGAGTACGTCATGTCGTGGCAGGTCCGCAGCGAGCAGCAGCGCCGGCTCGTCGCCGACGGGTACCGGGTTCGGGTCGTCCTGCACTCGGGTGCCGGAGCGCCGGCCCGCGCCCTGCGCCGTCCGGGGGGCCGGTCTTGAGCGCGGGGGAGGCCGGCCGCTCGGGGCTGGCGATCATCGGCGGCGGCAAGATCGGGGAGGCGCTGCTCTCCGGCCTGGTGCGCCGCGGAGGGGCCGAGGGGATCGTCGTCTGCGAGCGCCACCCCGAGCGCGCGGCGGAGCTGACCGCTCGGTACGGCGTCCCGGTGCTGGGGCTGGCCGAGGCCGCCGCCCGTGCGCGGGTGCTGCTGCTCGCGGTCAAGCCGCAGGACATCGGCACGCTGCTGGGCCTGCTCGCCGGCTCGGTGGACGCCGGGCACCTGGTGGTGTCGGTCGCGGCCGGCGTCCCGACGTCGACGATCGAGGCCGCGCTGCCCGCCGGCGTCCCCGTCGTCCGGGTCATGCCCAACACCCCGGCGCTGGTTGACGAGGGGATGAGCGTGCTGTCGGCCGGGGCGAACGCCGACGAGGGGGACCTGGACGAGGCGGAGGCGCTGCTGGCCGCCGTGGGGCGGGTGCGGCGGGTGCCCGAGGCGCAGCAGGACGCCGTGACGGCGCTGTCGGGCAGCGGCCCGGCTTACTTCTTCTACCTGGTCGAGGCGATGGTCGACGCCGGCATCCTGCTGGGCCTGCCACGTGACCTGGCCGCGGACCTGATCGTGCAGACCGCGCTGGGCTCGGCGGTCATGCTGCGTGACTCCGGGGAGCACCCGGTCCAGTTGCGGGAGGCGGTCACCAGCCCCGGCGGGACGACGATCGCCGCCATCCGGGAGCTGGAGCGGCACAGCGTGCGCGCTGCGCTGATCGCCGCCATCGAGGCGGCCCATGCCCGGTCGGTGGAGCTGGGGCGGGTCCCGCGGGACCGGTGACCGTACCGCAGGAACCCGTCGACCTGTCGACACTCTGTGACCGGATCGGGACGTGTCGTCCACGACGCGCCCGGACACATGTCGACCTGGCCACATAGGTGTAGTTCTGCCCAGGACGGACCGTTCCCCCTGTTCGTTTCTTCCATCGCTTCTGTCACGCATGTCCCCCTACTCCTCTGTATCAGCACGTGCGTGCCCCGTAGTCGGTGGGGAAGCCGACGCCCGACGCGTGCTAGGTCCGGAGATGAAGAGATGACCATGCACCAGCGCACCGTTCCCGCCGCCGCCGCCTACGCCCGCCCGGGCGTCCCCGGCCCGCGCCCCGTCGGCCGGCCGATCCAGGCCGCCACCATGGCCCGCCCGATCCCCCCGCAGCACCCCGCCGCCATGCCCGTCGGCCGCCCGCCGGTCCCGGCGCCCCGCGCCGCCGTCACCTTCCTGACGGTCGCCGAGGTCGCCAGCATGATGCGCGTCTCGAAGATGACCGTGTACCGCCTGGTGCACGGTGGCGAGCTCGCCGCCGTCCGTGTCGGCCGCTCGTTCCGCGTCCCCGAGCGCGCCGTGCAGGACTACCTGCGCGACGCCTACACCGACATCGCGTGACGACAGCGCTGCGAGCATCGCAGCGAGGAACGAGCGAGGAGCGGAGCAGCGCGCGGAGTCGCGCTGTCGTCATCGCCTGAGCTCAGCACCTCGTCGCCCTAGGGCGACACCGCCACCACGTGCCGCTCTGGTCGGGTGGAGCCCCCTCCGCCGCTCCTCGCGGAGGCCTCCGGCCCCCGCTCGTCCCGGCGACACCGCCACCACGTGCCGCTCTGGTCGGGTGGAGCCCCCTCCGCCGCTCCTCGCGGAGGCCTCCGGCCCCCGCTCGTCCCGACAGGCGCATGGCGCTCTGCACCACCTCCACCCGCCGCGGGTGGATCCGGACGCCGGCAGCCCCACGCGGCAGCGTCGCCGCGGGGGGCGCCGGGTACGCTCGGACGCCGAGCGACGCCGGGACCGGTCCGGTCCGGGTCGTCGCACACGAGCTGATCACCTCGCGCGGCGCCCGGTGCGACCTCCCGGTCGACGGTGGCCGCCGTGCCGCAACGACCTCGGGAGCACGCAATGGGTTCGGTCATCAAGAAGCGCCGGAAGCGGATGGCGAAGAAGAAGCACCGCAAGCTGCTGAAGAAGACCCGCGTCCAGCGCCGCAACAAGAAGTGAGCTGACGCTCGTGCCGCCTGCGGTCGTCCTGGTCACCGGTGTGAGCCGGTGGCTCGGCGGTGCGTTGGCGGCCGAGCTGGCTCGTGACCGCGCCATCGGGCGCGTCATCGGGGTGGACACCGTCCCCCCGTCGCCGGAGATGCTCCGCTGGCTGGGCCGCACCGAGTTCGTGCGGGCCGACATCCGCAACCCGCTGATCGGCAAGGTCATCGGGACGGCGTCGGTCGACACGGTCGTGCACATGAACATCAGCTCCACGCCCGCCGGGTCCGGCGGTCGGGGGCCGATGAAGGAGCTCAACGTCATCGGGACCATGCAGCTGCTGGCCGCCTGCCAGCGCGCGGCGTCGGTCCGCCGGTTCGTGCTGAAGTCGAGCAGCGCCGTCTACGGCGCCTCCTCGCGCGACCCGGCCGTCTTCACCGAGGCCATGCAGGCCCGCCGGGTCCCCTCCGGGGGCTTCGCCCGGGACAGCCTGGACATCGAGGGCTACGTCCGGGCCTTCGCGCGCCGTCGTCCCGACGTCGGGGTGGCCGCGCTGCGCTTCACCAACTTCATCGGCCCGCGCATCGACTCGGTGCTCACGCACTTCCTGCGCATGCCGCTGGTCCCCACGGCGCTCGGCTACGACGCCCGCGTGCAGCTGCTGCACGAGGACGATGCCCTGGCGGTGTTGACGCGGGCCACGACCGGTGACTTCACCGGCACCGTCAACGTCGGAGGGGAGGGCACGTTGCTGCTGTCGCAGGTGATCCGCCGGCTCGGCCGGGTGCAGGTGCCGCTGCCCTCGCCCGCGCTGGGCTCGCTGGGCCGGATCACCCGCCGGTTCGGCTTCGTCGACTACTCCCCGGAGCAGATGCGCTTCCTCAACTTCGGCCGGGTGGTGGACACCACCGTCCTGCGCGAGGAGTTCGGCTACACCCCGCGCCACACCACCGACCAGGCGCTGGCCGACTACGCGGCAACCCTTCGGCCGGTGATCCCGCCCAAGGTGGTCGCCGGGGTGACCTCGGGCGCACAGGAGCTGGTGGCCCGCGTCGGTGCGACGGCGGGCGCGGTGCGGGAGCGGCTGCGGCCGGCACCGCCGACCCCGGGCCTGCGGGCGGTGCGCGATGCCTGAGGCGCGGGTCATCCCGCTGCGGCCGGACGACGAGGAGTCGCGGGTCCCGCCGGCGTCGTCCGCATCGTGGGAGGAGCAGGTCGCCGGCGGCCTGGAGTTCCTCCGGCGGCGGCTGACCGGCGACTACGACACTGACGAGTTCGGCTTCGACGCCGACCTCACCGACCACGTGCTCCTGCCGCTGCTGCGGCCGCTGTTCTCGTACTGGTTCCGCGTGGAGACCCACGGCGTGCACAACGTGCCCGACACCAGTGGCGGGCTGGTGGTGGCCAACCACTCGGGGACGGTGCCGCTCGACGCGATGATGACCACGGTCGCGCTCCACGACGACCACCCCGCGCGCCGCCGGTTGCGACTGCTCGGCGCCGACCTGGTGTTCGACCTGCCGGTCGTCGGCTCGCTGTCGCGCAAGCTCGGCTGCACGCTGGCCTGCAACGAGGACGCCGAGCGGTTGCTCACCGGCGGTGAGCTGGTCGGGGTGTTCCCGGAGGGCTTCAAGGGGATTGGCAAGCCGTTCCGCGAGCGCTACACCCTGCAGCGCTTCGGCCGCGGCGGTTTCGTCACCGCGGCACTGAAAACCGGTGCGCCGATCATCCCATGCGCGATCGTCGGCGCCGAGGAGACCTATCCGATGATCGGGAACTCCCGGACGCTGGCCCGGCTGCTGGGCCTGCCCTACTTCCCGGTGACGCCGACCTTCCCGGCGCTCGGCCCGCTGGGGCTGGTGCCGCTGCCGTCGAAGTGGCTGATCGCGTTCGGCGAGCCGATCGAGACGGCGTCCTACGGGCCGGCCGCCGCCGAGGACCCGATGCTGGTCTTCAACCTGACCGACCAGGTGCGCGAGACCGTCCAACAGTTGCTCTACCAGCTGCTCCTGCAGCGCAAGTCCGTCTTCAGCTGAGTGGGTGCGCCGATCGGCAGTTCCGGACGCCGGACCTGCCGATCAGCGCACGACCTCAGGACAGCTTGCGGCGGCGGAGGGCGAGCGCGCCGCCGACCAGTCCGCCGGAGACGGCGGCGGCGGCCACGGTGGGCAGGCCGATCTTCGCGGCCTTGCGACCGGTGCGGAAGTCCCTGATCTCCCAGCCGCGGGACCGGGCCACCGCACGTAGCTCGGTGTCGGGGTTCACCGCGATCGCCCGCCCGGTGAGCGTCAGCATCGGCAGGTCGTTGGAGCTGTCGCTGTAGGCGGTGCACCGCGAGAGGTCCAGGCCCTCCCGCTCGGCCAGCGCGCGGACCGCCTCGGCCTTGGCCTCCCCGTGCATGAGCTCGCCGACCAGCCGGCCGGTGTAGTGCCCGTCGACGACCTCGGAGACGGTGCCGAGCGCGCCGGTCAGCCCGAGCCGGTGGGCGATGATGCTGGCCAGCTCCACCGGCGTCGCCGTCACCAGCCAGACCCGCTGCCCCGCGTCGAGGTGCTGCTGCGCGAGCACCCGCGTCCCGGCCCAGATCCGGTCGGCCATGAGCTCGTCGTAGATCTCCTCACCGGCCTGCACGATCTCGCTGACCGGTCGCCCGGCGGCGAAGGCCAGCGCGCTCTCCCGGATGGTGTGCATGTCGTCGGCGCTCTCGTTGCCGGCGATCCGGAACTTCGCCTGCTGCCACACGAAGCGCGACATGTCGCGGGTGGTGAGGTACTTGCGGGCCGCCAGTCCCCGGGCGAACCAGAAGATGGACGCGCCCACCATCATCGTGTTGTCGACGTCGAAGAACGCCGCCGAGGTCAGGTCCGGGACGACGGCCGGTGCCGGCTCGACATCGGCGGCTGCGGCCGAGGCGGCACCCGCGACGTGCGCCCGCGTCTCCTCGTCCGGCACCTGCGCGGAGCGCGCGCGGCGGCCGCGGAAGGGCAGACCGGGCACGACGACCTCCACTGTCGTTCCTCCACCGCCTCTGCAGGCGGCCGGTGGACCACCGACGCCGAACCCTAGTGGCGTCCGCGGGTGCGGGGCCGGGGGCCCCGGGCGGCAGCGGCCGCGCGGCTCAGCAGATGAGCGGCCGGGCGCAGACCGGCGGCGGGCTGTCCGGCAGTGGGGTCCCCAGCAGCGGGGTGTCCGGGCAGGGGGGCGTCGGGCAGGCGGGCGTCGGGCTCCGCGGGGACCGGCAGGGCCTGCTCCGGTGCGGGCAGGGGCGGCCCGTCGACCGCCGGGTTGTCCGGCAG
>JALYNA010000477.1 GCA_030773455.1 Actinomycetota bacterium | reverse complement strand
GGCTGGTCCCCGTCGAGCCGGGGCAGACGGTGGTCTGCCTGCTGTCGGGCGGCAACAACGACGTCAGCCGCTACGGCGAGGTGGTGGAGCGCTCGCTGGTGCACCGCGGCCTCAAGCACTACTTCCTGATCGAGTTCCCGCAGGAGCCCGGCGCGCTGCGCCGCTTCCTCGACGAGGTGCTGGGCCCGGACGACGACATCGTGCTGTTCGAGTACATCAAGCGCGACAACCGGGAGACCGGCGCCGCGCTCACCGGCATCGAGCTCGGCAGCGCTGCGGACTTCCCGACGCTGCTGACCCGGATCGAGGCCAGCCCGCTGCGCATCCAGCACGTCGCGCCGGGGACGACGGCCTACCGGTTCCTCGTCTGAGCCGGTGCCGGTGCCGGTGACCTTCCGCCTGCTCACCGGGGACGACGGCCTGCTGCTGCGGACGGCGGCCTGGGCGAACGTGAACTGGACGGGGGAGGAGCGGCTCACCTACCGCGACGTCGACGAGGCACCGGACATCCGCCACTACGTCGAGCTGCGGCCGGCGCGGGGGGACTTCGGCGCGTTGGCCGAACGCAACGGTCTGCCGGTGGTGAACACCGGCGACCCCGGCGCGCGGCCGCGGGTGAACGCCCGTCCGGGTGCGGGTGTACCGCGGGGCCTGGGCGGGGAAGGACCTGCTCTCCGCGGGCGATCCCCACCCCGCGGGACCCGGGAGGAGCGCACCGTGCAGCCGCTCGACGCCGACGCCCTGCCTACACTCGCCGCGGTCCTGCCCGTGCCCTCCTACGACCGGTCCCGGCTGCGCACCGGCATCGTGTACCTGGGCGTCGGCGGCTTCGTCCGCTCGCACCTGGCCGCGTACGTCGACCTGCTCCTCGAGCAGGGGCGCGCGCAGGACTGGGCGGTTTGCGGCGTCGGCGTCCTGGCGTCGGACCGCGGATGGCCGACGTGATGGCCGCGCAGGACTGCCTCTACACGCTGGTCGTCCGGCATCCCGACGGCACCGTGCAGCCGCGGGTGGTCGGGTCACTCGTCGACTACATGTTCGCCCTCGACGACCCGGAGGCCGTGGTCGAGCGGATGGCGGCGGGGACGACGCGCATCGTCTCGCTCACCGTCACCGAGGGCGGATACAACACCGACCCCGTGACCGGGGAGTTCGACGCGACCGACTCCGACGTCGTCCGCGACCTGCAGCCGGGGCGGTGCCGGCGACGTCCTTCGGCCTGGTCACCGAGGCGCTGGCCCGCCGGCGCGCCCGCGGCCTGCCGCCGTTCACCGTGCTGTCCTGCGACAACGTGCAGCACAACGGGGACGTCGCCCCGCGCAGCTTCGCCGCCTTCGCGGCCCTCCGCGACCCCGGGCTCGGCGCGTGGGTCGCGCGGGAGATGGCCTTCCCGAACTCGATGGTCACCGGATCACCCCCGCGACCACGGACGACGACCGCGCCGAGGTGGCTCGGCTGCTCGGCGTCGAGGACCGCTGGCCGGTGGTCTGCGAGCCCTTCACCCAGTGGGTCCTCGAGGACCGCTTCGGCTTGGGCCGCCCGCCCCTGGAGGAGGTCGGCGTCCAGCTCGTCGACGACGTCGAGCCCTACGAGCTCATGAAGCTGCGGCTGCTCAACGCCGGCCACCAGGTGCTGGCCTACCTCGGCATGCTCGCCGGGCACCGGACGGTGCACGACGCGGCAGCGGACCCGGCGTTCCGGCAGCTGCTGCTCGGCTACCTCGAGCGGGAGGCGACGCCGACCCTGCGCCCGGTGCCCGGCATCGACCTCGACGAGTACCGGCGGACAGTGCTGGACCGCTTCGCCAGCCCCGCCGTCCGGGACACCCTCGCGCGCCTGGCGTTCGACGGGTCCGAGCGGCTGACCAAGTTCCTGCTGCCGGTCGTCCGGGAGAACCTGGCGGCCGGCGGCGAGGTGCGCCGGTCGGCCGCGGTTCTGGCCGGCTGGGCGCGCTTCTGCGAAGGCGTGGACGAGCAGGGACGGCCGATCGAGGTGGTCGACCGGCGGCAGGAGACGCTGGTGCGCAACGCCCGCTGTCAGCGGGAGGAGCCACTGGCGTTCCTCGCCGACCAGGAGCTGTTCGGCGACCTGGTGGGCGACCAGCGGTTCACCGCCCCCTACCTCGCCGCGCTGGAGTCCCTGCACCGGCGCGGGGCCCGGACCACCGTGGCGGACCTGGTCGTGGAGGGCTGAGCGGCGACCTCGCCGCTGCAGCCGGCGGCCCGTCGCCGACGTGAGGACGGGTCGTTGACGGCCCTGCGGGGCGTGCCTACGGTGGCCCCGGTCCTGCCGGAGACGAGGCTCCCGGACGCACGACGCGACACCGTCGTCCTAACCCCCCGACCCGGACGGAGCACTGCCATGTCGCCTGCTGCCGAGAGCGCCCACCCCGTCCCCGCCGGGGCGCCGGCCCCCGGGCAGGGCGGAGGGCCGGGCGCCGTGCGCATCGCGGTGCTGGGGCTCGGCGAGGCCGGCGCGGAGATCGCCCGCGACCTGGTGGCGGCCGGTGCCGACGTCCGCGGCTACGACCCCCTCGGGATCGTCGTGGAGGGGGTGCAGGCCCGGGCGAGCGAGGCCGAGGCGGTCGCGGACGCCGACCTGGTGCTGAGCGTCAACAGCTCCCACGACGCCGTCCCCGCGCTGGACAACGCCCTCCCGGGGCTGCGGTCGGGCACGGTGTGGGCCGACCTGAACACGGCCGCGCCCGGGGTCAAGGCGGCGCTGGCCACCCGCGCCGCGAGCCGGGGTGTGTCCGTCGTCGACGTCGCGCTCATGTCCACGGTGCCCGGCAAGGGGCTGCGCACGCCGATGCTGGTCGCCGGGGACGGCGCGCTGCGATACGCGCACGTGCTGACCGGGTTCGGAGCCCAGGTGACCGTCCAGGACGGCCCGGCCGGCGCGGCGATCTCCCGCAAGCTGCTGCGCAGCGTCTTCTACAAGGGGATGGCGGCCGCCGTCGTCGAGGCGCTGGCCGCCGCCGAGGCCGCCGGGTGCGCCGACTGGCTGCGCGGGGACATCGGCGCGGAGCTCGCCGGCTTCGACGGGTCGGCCGTCGACGTGCTGGTCGAGGGCACCCACCGGCACGCCCGCCGCCGGGCCGACGAGATGGCGGCCGCCACCGAGCAACTGCTCGAGCTGGGCGTGCCCGCGCGGGTCGCGGCCGCCGCGCGCGACCTCCTGGCCGAGCTGCGGGACGCCGGCTCCGCCGAGGGCGGGGCCCGGATCCCCAGCCAGGCCACGGGGCACTGACAGCTCCGTCACAGGCCCGGTGCCGAAGCTCCTCTGCGACGGCCGGAGCAACCGGTCGCGGACCCGAGGAGCAAGCGTGCGCAGGAAGTTGGTCGTCGCCGCTGCCGCTGGCGCCCTGACCCTGACCGGCGTCGCCGTCGCCGTCCCGGCGCTGGCCGACACCGACCCGGCCGACGGCACGTCGACGTCCGTCGTCGACCGGGTTCGGGACGCGCTGTCCGGCCTGGTCGACGACGGCTCGATCACCCGGGAGCAGGCCGACGAGGTGGCCAGCACGCTCGGCGCGACCGGCTTCGGCGGGCACGGCGGACACGGCGGGCACGGTGGAGGGCGCGGGCTCGACGCCGCCGCCGAGGCGGAGGAGGCCGACGAGCGGCTGGGCGACCTGGAGACGCGCGTGACCGAGCGGGTCGAGTC
>JALYNA010000476.1 GCA_030773455.1 Actinomycetota bacterium | reverse complement strand
GACGGGCGGTCACCGTCCAGCTGCGGTCCACCCTGCCGCCGGGGCAGGGCGGGCGGGTCACGGGCCGGCTGCCGCGCTCGGGTCGGCACACCGCGGCACCGCCCGGTGTCGACGTGGTGGCGGTGAGCGGCTACGACCCCGGTGACCGGCTGGACCGCTGGTACGACGCGCTGCTGGCCACCGTCAGCGCTGGGGCCGGTGACACAGGAACCGCCGCCCGCGCCGTCGGTGACGTGCTCGACGCGGTGCCGGAGGTCGGCGTGCCGCACGACGGCCCCGAGGTCTGCGCGGTGCTCGAGTGCCTGGCGACCGGCAGCGCCGGGGTCGGGTGACGCGGGGGTCGGGTGACGTGCCGTCCCGGAGGAGGGCGCGTGCCAGGATGGACGCCCGGGTGATCGAGGAGGTGCTGGTGGCGGTCGAGGAGATCCACGCCGAGATGGTGTCGAGCGTGTGGAAGGTGCTCGTGCAGCCCGGCAGTCAGGTGACGGCCGGCGACACCCTGGTGATCCTCGAGTCGATGAAGATGGAGATCCCCGTCCTCACTGAGCGGGCCGGCACCGTTCGTGAGTTGCACGTCGTCGAGGGCGAGGTCATCCAGGAGGGCGACCTCATCGCCACCGTCGACGGCTGACGCCCTCGGGAGCATCGCAGGGATCGCCGGCGACCGAGGAGCGGCCCGGGGGCGGAGGCCGTCCCGTGTCATCGACGGCTGACGCCCGCGGGTGCACCGGTCCGTCAGGGCCGAGGACACGTCGCCGAGCCCGGGTGGGGCCCGCCCTACCCTCGGGGACACCATGAACAGCCTCTTCGAACGCCTCACCCAGGGCTCGGCGTCCGCGCCGGCCCAAGTGGGCCACGCCCGCCGGTTGGTGGCCGACTGGCAGCTGCTGGCCGACTTGTCGTTCGCCGACCTGACCCTGTGGGTGCCGCTGCACACCGGCGCGTGGTGGTGCGTGGCACAGGTGCGCCCGCTCACCGCGCCCACCAGCCAGCCCGAGGACCTGGTGGGCTCGGAGGTGGAGGGGCCGGCCGCCGAGCCGTTCCTGGTGGCGCACCGCGAGGGTCGTCCGGTGACCGAGGGGGAGCCGGACCGGTCGGGCAGCATCCCGCGGCGCCGGGAGGTCGTGCCGGTGCGCCACGACGGCGTCGTCGTCGCCGTCCTGGCGCGGGACACCAACCTGGCGGTGACCCGGTCGCCGTCCACCCTCGAGCTGACCTACCTCGACATCGCCGCCGACCTGTGCCTCATGGTCTCGGCCGGCACCTTCCCGCCGCAGAAGCCGCTGGACGGCGAGCTGAGCCCCCGCGTGGGGGACGGGCTGGTGCGGCTGGACGCCGACGGCCGCGCGGCCTACGCCAGCCCCAACGCACTGTCGGCCTACCGCCGGCTGGGGGTCACCGGGGACGTCGTCGGCGCCGACCTCTCGCGCCTCACCCGGGACGCCGCGGTCGACCGGGTGGCGGGGGAAGCGGTCGCGGCCGGCATCCGGGCCGCGGTGGCCGGGCGGTTCCCCGACCCGATGGACGTCGAGAGTCCGGCGGCGACCCTCCTCGTGCGGGCACTGCCGCTGCAGGCGCCCGGCGCCGAGGAGGGCGCGCTGGTGCTGGTGCGCGACGTGACCGACGTCCGCCGGCGGGACCGCGCGCTGCTGACGAAGGACGCCACCATCCGGGAGATCCACCACCGGGTGAAGAACAACCTCCAGACGGTGGCCGCGCTGCTGCGGTTGCAGGCGCGCCGGATGACCGAGCCCGCGGCCCGCGAGGCACTCGAGGAGTCGGTGCGGCGGGTGTCGTCGATCGCAGTGGTGCACGAGACCCTGGCCGGGAGCCGCGAGGACGTGGTGGACGTCGACGACGTCCTCGACCGGGTGCTGACGATGCTGGGCGACCTGACCTCGGTCGGCCCGGCGGCGCGGACCCGGCGGGTGGGTGAGTTCGGCGAGCTCCCCGCGGTGGCCGCCACCCCGCTGGTGCTGGTGGTCACCGAGCTGCTGCACAACGCCGCCGAGCACGCCTTCCCCGAGGGCAGCCCGGGCAGCATCGACCTGCGGGCCGAGCGGGACGGCGACGACCTCGTCGTCCGTGTGCGGGACGACGGCCGGGGGCTGCCCGAGGGGTTCGACCCCTCCACCGGTGACGGCCTGGGGCTGCAGATCGTGCGCACGCTGGTCGCGAGCGAGCTGGGCGGCGAGCTCGCCATGGGCCGCCCCGCGGACGGCAGCGCCGGCACCGAGGTGGTGCTCACCCTCCCCGGCGCCGGGCGGCTCCGGCGATGACGGCAGCGGGCTGAAACGGCCGGAAACGGGCCACCCGAAGGACGGCCGAGCAGAGGCCGGGGACGGCACGGAGCCGGAGTGGAC
>JALYNA010000475.1 GCA_030773455.1 Actinomycetota bacterium | reverse complement strand
CCGGGCGGCTGCTGTGGCTGGGGGCGTTTCGCCCGGGCCGGATGCACGATGTGACCGCGCTGCGCACCGAGGGCATCGAGGATCTGCTGCAGCACTACCCGCAGGTCAGCTGCGAGGTCGACTCCGGCTATCCCGGCCTGGTCCGCGACCATCCCGGCCAGGTCAGCGGGCCGCCCAAGAAACCGCCGAAGGACGCCTCGGTCGACGAGCTGACCCGCTGGGAGACCGCCCGCAAATACCAGTCCTCCCGGCGGATCTGCGTCGAGCACGCCATCGCCGAACCCAAACAGTGGAGACCGCTACAGCGCTACCTCGGCCGCCGCGAGTACTTCGCCGAGACCGCTCTGGCGATCGCCCGACTGGTCTCCGACCGCTGCGCCGCCCGCTGAAGATCACCAAGCGAGCCCACCAGGCAAGCACGCCCCGACCTCAATCGCGCACCAACTCATAAGGGGGTGCGGCCATGCCTCGCAGGTGCAGGACCCGGTTGGCGACCACCCCGCCTCCGTGCAAACCCGTTCAGCGTCCGGACGCCGCCACTGCCTCGTCGAGGACGGCCTCGAGCACTGCCGGGTCGTGCGAGGCCCGTCCCAGGAAAAGCCCATCCGCGGCGCCGGCGAGTTCAGCCAGGAGCCCGGTGCCGGCACTGCCCCCGTAGATCACCCTGCTCCCGGCCAGATCCTCATCGTCGTGGACCACGGACTTCAAGCGCGAGCAGACCGTGCGGATGTAGGAGGCGTCGGCTGCGGCCTCGGCGCCAACGGCCCAGTGCGGCTCGTACGCCACGAGGGCCGGGCCTACCGAACCGGCGTTACGGCTGTCCCGGAGGGCCGCCTCAAGCTGGCGGACGCACTCATCCGCAGCGTCGTCCGGGGATCCCGGGTGGCTCTCGCCGACGCAGATCACCGGGGTCAGCCGGTTGCGGAACGCGGCTGCGGTCTTCGCCGCGACGATCTCGTCGGTCTCGCCGAGGTGCCTGCGGCGCTCTAGGTGGCCGACCTCGACGTAGCGGCAGCCGAGCTCAGCGAGCTCCGCTCCGCTCACCTCCCCGGTGTACGGGCCGCGGTCCTCCCAGAAGAGGTCCTGGGCACCGACGGCCACGCCGACGCGGGACAGGGTGCGCACCGCCTGGGCCAGCGCGGGGAAGGTGGGGAGGACGAAGAGCTCCACCGCGCCCTTGCGGAGGCCGGGATGCTGCCCGGCCATTCGCGCGACCTCGCCGAGCCAGTCCACCGTCTCCCAGTGCCCGAGGTACATCTTCAGGCCGGCGCCGACGATCACCGGAGGACCGCCTGCCGCCCGGGGCCCGGCGTCCCGGGACCACCCACCCGGTCGCTGCCGGCCGCGGTCACTGCTTCGTGCGGTCGAGCCAGCCGACGATCCGGCGGTTGATCTCCTCCGGGCGCTCCACGAGCATGAAGTGCCCGACGCCCTCGATGAGTTCGGACTCCGACCCCGCTCCGGCGTAGCCGAGGACCCGCTCGATCTGGTCCTGGCTCACCCCGTGGCAGCCGTCGGTGGTCCCGTGCAGGTACAGCGTGGGATGGGGAACCGAACCGCCCCAGGCCGCCGCCTGCTCCGCGATCCACTCCGGGGACCCGAACCGGGTCGGGTCGAACTGCCCCCAGTAGTAGCCCAGCGCGGCGTGCAGGTGCTCCGGCGCGGCCAGGGCCTCCCGGATGTGGACCATGTCCTCGCTCGCGTCGTAGCCGGGGGACCAGTCGCCCCAGATGTCCCGGATGAACGCGAAGTCGTCCTGGCGGATCCGGTCCTCGATGACCCGCTGCATCTGGAAGTACCAGAAGTAGAAGCTCCGCTTGATCTGCGGATACGTGGAGAGGTTCTCGCCGAAGACCTCGAACGGCGGAATGTTGATGATCACGGCGCGGCCCCACAGGTGCGGTGCCCGGCCGAGGGCTCCCCACGCGCCCACCGCGCCCCAGTCGTGGGCGACGAGCAGCGCGTCCGAGCCGCCGCCGAGCGCCTCGGCCAGGGCGATCTGGTCGGCCACCATGACGCTGGTGTGCACGTGGTGGCGCAACGGGGGCAGCTGCGTCGGCGCGAATCCGCGCACGAAGGGAGCGACCGCCCGGAAGCCGGCGTCGGCGAGGGCCGGCAGGAGGTGACGGTAGGTGAACGGCGTGTCGGGGAACCCGTGCATGCACAGCGCGAGCGGCCCGTCGCCGGCCTCCAGGTACTCGAACTCGATGCCGTTCGCCGCGACCCGGCCTCGCTGGAAGTCCGTCATGTGGTGCTCCGTGGCTCGGAGGGGAAAGGGTCCGTGCTGGGGCCCGTGGTGACCGGCGGACCCTCGTGCCGACGTCACCGGAGGGCGCGGCAGAGTCAACGCCGGCCCGCCCGGCGGGGACATGGGGGAGATTCCCCAGCGTGGGAGCCTGCCCGTGCGGGCAGGATGGCCGCCGTGCGAGGAGCGGGCAGCGTAAGCGACCCCGACTTCGCCCACGCGATCGGCTTCCTCGGCCACACCGACCAGGGCGGCCGGGGGGCGGCGTCCAGGTGATGGTCTCCGACGGTCACGCCTACGTCGGCCACATGTTCTCCAGCGGCGTCACCGTCCTCGACGTCCGGGATCCGCGGGATCCCCGCGCCGTCGGCTTCCTCCCGGCCGCGCCGGGGACGTGGAACCTGCACCTGCAGGTCGCCGACGGGCTGCTGCTGGTGGTCGACGCCGTGGACCTGTTCGCGGCGGCGCCTTCGCCGACGAGTCGGCCCACTACGGCCGCTCCGTCGGCGAGGTGCTCGCCGAGCACCCACCCGCGGAGTACTCCGCGGGCCTGCGGGTCTACGACCTCGGTGACCCCGCGGCTCCCCGCCCGATCGGCTCCCTGTCGGTCGAGGGCTTCGGGCTGCACTGGATCTGGTACGTCGGCGGCCGGTGGGCCTACGCCTCGGCGCTGCTGCACGGGTTCACCGACTACGTCCTCGTCACCATCGACATGGCCGATCCGGTGCGGCCCCGCGTGGCCGGGACGGCGTGGCTGCCCGGCATGCACCTGGCCGACGGCGAACGCCCGGTCTGGCCGGCGGGGCACCGCTACGGGCTGCACCACGCGATCGTGGCGGGGGACCTGGCCTACGGCTGCTGGCGGGACGGTGGCCTCACGGTGCACGACGTGTCCGACCCCGCCGGCCCCGAGCTCCTGGTGCACCGCAACTGGTGCCCTCCCTTCGGCGGCGGCACCCACACGGCGCTTCCGCTCCCGGGGCGGGACCTGCTGGTCGTGGCCGACGAGGGGATCGCCGACAACTGCGCCGACCAGGTCAAGTACACCTGGGTCTTCGACGTCCGGGTTCCCGCCAACCCGGTCGGCATCGCCACGCTGCCGACCCCGTCCGAGGTGGACTACTGCGCCAAGGGCGGGCGCTTCGGGCCGCACAACCTGCACGAGAACCGGCCGGGCAGCTTCGTCAGCGAGCGGCTCGTGTTCGCCACGTACCAGAATGCCGGGGTCCGCGTGTTCGACCTCGCCGATCCCTTCGTGCCGCGCGAGGTCGCCGCCTTCGTGCCGCCTGCGCCCGCGCGGCTGTTCGACACCCGGCCGGGCCGGCCCCGGGTGATCCAGAGCTGCGACGTCTTCGTCGACGCGGACGGAATTCTGTACGTCACCGACTACAACGCCGGCCTGTACGTGCTCGAGTACCAGGGGCCCTCGTGAGCCGCGGCCGGTCCCCGTCCCCCGAGAGAGGTGTGTGCGATGGCTGATGCACCACTGGCCGGGCAGGTGGCTCTGGTCACCGGGGCGTCGACCGGGATCGGCCGGCAACTCGGGCATGCCCTGGCCGCCCACGGCGCCGCGGTCGCCGGACTGGCCCGAGGGGAGGAGCGGCTGAGGGCGGCGATGGACGAGATCGCCGGCGCGACGGGCAGCCCGGTCCTCGCGCTGGCCGCCGACGTCACCGACGCCGCGGCGGTCGACGCGGCTGTCGCGCGGGTGGCCGACGAACTCGGCCCGGTCGACCTGCTGGTCAACAACGCCGGCCTCATCGACGCCGCCGAGGTTCCCGTCTGGGCCGCCGACGGCGAGCAGTGGTGGGCGGTCGTCGCCAGTCACATCCGGGGACCGCTGCTCCTGATCCAGGCCGTCGTGCCGGCCATGGTCGAGCGCGGCCGGGGCCGGGTGGTGAACCTGGCCAGCGGAATGGGCACCAGGGCCGTTCCGGAGTACTCGGCCTACTCCGTCGGCAAGGCCGGGCTCATCCGGCTGACCGAGGCGCTGGCCGCCTCGCTGCAGGGGAGCGGGGTGCATGCCTTCAACCTCGCCCCCGGGCTCGTGCGGACCGAGATGACCAGTGCCATGCCCAAGTGGGCCGGCCACACCTCCTGGACACCCCCGGAGCGGTCGGCCGAGCTCGTCTGCGCGATCGCCGCAGGAGAGCTCGACGGCTGGTCGGGCCGCTTCCTGCGCGCCGGCGTCGACACCCCCGACACGGTCGGGGGCGTGGTCCTCGAGGAGGGCGCGCGCCAGCTGCGGCTGCGTCCCTACGGTCCCGAGGACCCGGTCGCCTGAGCACTGCCCCGTCGGCCCGCGGCCGGCCGCGGCGCGACGCCGCCGTTGCGGCCGTTCGGCGCCCGGAACGGAGCCGGAACTCCTCCGCACGTCCCCGACCTGCGACGCCGCCGGCCTATGGGGGGTTCTCCCCATAGGCCGAGAACCGGCCCGAAATTACCGTCTGCGCAGCGAGTGGCGGCGGTCACAGCGACTCTCCGGACCGCGTGACCGCTCCTCGCCGGACACACGTTCCCGCGGACCCGAAGGCGAGGTCGGACGATGCCAATGCCAGGCATGTGCGGAATGGAGCACATCGGGTTCACCGTGCCGGACATCAACAAGGCCTGCGACTTCTTCGAGCGCATCCTCGGTGCCGAGACGCTCTACACGGCGGCGACCGACTTCCAGGCCGACGACGACTGGATGCAGGAGCACCTGAGGGTGCACCCGCGGTCGGTCATCAAGGAGTTCCGCTACCTGCGGCTCGGCAACGGCACCAACCTCGAGGTCTTCGAGTACGAGGCGCCCGACCAGAACCGGACCCCGCCGAAGAACAGCGACATCGGCGGCCACCACCTGGCCTTCTACGTCGAGGACATGGACGCCGCGATCGCGTTCCTGAGGGAGAACGGCGTGGAGGTCCTGGGGGAGCCGACCGCCTACACCGAGGGCCCAAACCTGGGCCTCACCTGGTGCTACTTCATGGCGCCCTGGGGCCAGCAGCTCGAGGTCGTCTCCGCCCCGCAGGGGACGGTCTACGACAACGAGGCCAAGAAGAACGGCACGACGCGGCTGTTCCACCCCAAGTACGCGGCCGAGACCCTGCTCGGCAGCAGCGCTCCCGCGTCGCCCGCGCCCTGATCCCGGCGGCCGCCCCCGGGCGGCACCGTCCCCGCCAGCTCCCGTGGCCATCCGGCCCGCTCCGTACCTCCACGTCCGAGAAGGAGACGACGATGTCCGAGCTCCACCTGCCCCCGTCCGCGGGGCTGTCGCGCCGCCGGTTCCTCGGCGGCCTGGCCGGCTCCGCCCTGCTGCTCGCCGGCTGCGGCGGCGGTGAGGGCAGCACCCGGGCCAACCGGACCTTCGCCAACGAGGCGGAGAAGTGGCGGCAGTACGACGGGTTCAAGCTCACCTTCATCACCGAGAACACGCCGCCGTCCACGGGGATCAAGCAGCTCGTCGACCGCGGCGACTTCAAGAACCTGACCGGCATCGACGTCGAAATCCTGCAGCAGGACCTGCCGGTCATGCAGCAGAAGGCGGAGCTGGACCTCCGGTCGGGCGGCACCACCTACGACCTGATCTACTCCCAGGACAAGCCGGTGACCTCGGTGCTCGCGGACTACCTCGAGGACCTGCGGCCGTACATGGAGGACGACTCGCTGCCCCAGGCCGAGGCCGGCTACGCCGAGGAAACCTGGTACCCCAACTACCTCGACGTCGCCAGCTACGCCTACAGCGACCGGCTGATCAGCCTGCCGTACGACGCCGCGGACGCCGTCTTCTGCTACCGGCGCGACCTGTTCGAGCAGTACTCCGGCCAGTTCCAGTCCGAGTTCGGCTACCCCATGGAGTACGGCCCGGACTCGACGTGGAAGAACGTCCTGGACTTCGCCACCTTCTTCAACCGGCTCAACGCCTCGGACCCCAGCGTCCCGTACGGGATGGGCCTGCACCTGGGACAGTTCGCCTGGACGACGCAGCTCGACGTCCAGCGGATGCTGTACTCGCACGGCCAGTGGCGGGAATTCGACATCGACGACGTCCAGGGCTCCAAGGACCCGGGCGCCACCCGCTGGGGCGACGAGCAGTCGGTCCGGGGCCTGGAGCTGTACAAGGCGCTGTTCGACCAGTCGACCCCCGACGCCCTCTCACTGGGCACGGTCGGGGTCGCTGACGCCTACAACGCCGGCAAGATCGCGATGTTGACGCAGTACCACGAGTTCGCCGCCTCCTTCGAGGAGGAGGCGAACGCCGGCGGTGGTGGGCGGACGGCCTACGACGTGTGCCCGAAGGGCGACCGCGAGTTCCTCGCGGGCGGCGGCGAGCTGGTCAACGGCACCAACTGCGGCATCGGCGGCATCTCGGTCAACGCGGCGGCCTCGGAGGACCAGAAGCGCGCCGCCTACATCTTCGCCGTCTGGGCCACCCAGGCGCAAATCCAGACCGAGAACCTCAAGATCTCGGGGGGCACGCCGACCCGCATCGCAGTCGGCGAGGAGCCGGAAGTCGCGGAGGCGGAGGGGCAGCCGTACGGCACGGGGGACACCGGCCGCGTCGGCCCGTCCCAGTTCCCGAACGCCCTCACGTTCCCCGCGGTCACCGTCGGCATGGCCGACCCAAACGCGGTCCTCGGTCCCAAGATCCCGAAGTTCAACCAGTACGTGACCATCGTGGCCAACGAGATCCAGGCGATGTGCGCGGGGAACTCCGACCCCGCGGCCACCGCGAAGGCGATCCAGTCCCAGACCGACGAGCTGCACGGGGCGTGATCGGCGTACGCCGGCCGGGACGTCCGGTCGGCGACGCCCAGGCGAGCGCAGGAGAGAACCAGCATGGCCGTTGACACAGCAACACCCGGGGCGGTGCTCAGCAGGCCCGGACCGAACAAACCGCAGGCGCGCAAGTACCTCGCGCCGCTCCTGCTGCCGGCGGTGATCCTGCTGGCGCTGCTGAGCATCTACCCGTTCGTCTGGCTCATCTACATGTCGTTCCACGCGGTGGGCCTGGCGCCCGGCGCACCGAACGAGTTCGTCGGGCTGGACAACTGGTCGCGGTTGTTCACCGACTCCCAGTACTGGGCCGCCTGGGGGATCCTGGCGAAGTACTCCGTGGTGAGCATGGTCCTGGAGGTCGGCCTCGGGACCATCCTGGCCATCCTCCTCAACCGTTCCAAGCACGAGAAGCTGCTCATCACCATCCTGTTGATGCCGATGATGATGGCGCCGGTCGTCGCCGGAATGCTGTGGCAGTACCTCTACAACGGCACCTTCGGCTGGTACTTCTGGGGCCTGCGCAGCGTCGGACTGCTCGACGAGGGGACCATCCTCGGCAGCGCGGACACCGCGCTCTGGGCGATCGTCGCGGTGGACGTGTGGGAGTGGACCCCGCTGGTCGCGCTCATCGTCCTCTCGGGCCTGAAGCTGGTGCCCCAGGACCAGCTCGAGGCCAGCTGGATGGACGGCGCCGGGCCGGTGCGGAGCTTCTTCCAGGTCGCCCTGCCCAGCATCAAGGGCTCGCTGATGATCGCGATCCTGCTGCGGTTCATGGACAACATCCGCATCATCGACCACTTCATCGCCCTCACAGGAGGTGGCCCGGCCAACAGCACGAAGATCCTTCCGCTCTACCTCTACGAGCAGTCGTTCTCGTTCTTCGAGCTCGGCTACGGCGCCTCGATCGCGCTCACCCTGCTGCTAGTGACGATCTTGTTCGGGAAGCTCGTGGTGAACCGCTTCGAGGAGCGGGAGTCCCGGCCGGCGAAGAAGGACGAGGAACTGGTCTGATGGCGACGAACCCGCGCACGAGCACCAAGGACGACCTGACGTCGGTCCAGGACGACCGGGTCGCCGTCCAGGACGACGACCTCCTCCCGGGGCCGGCAGTCGACACCCGGGACCAGGTGGTCCGGGGCCGCGGCAACCGGATCACCGGGATCGTCATCACGGTCTTCCTGAGCCTGTACGTGATCTGGACCCTGGTGCCCTTCTACATCATGATCACGTCGTCGTTCAAAGCCGCCGACGACGCGTTCACCCTCCCCCGCGAGGGCGACTGGGGCGGGGCGTTGTCCCAGCTGTTCGTCTTCAGCCCCACCACCACGCACTACAGCGGCCTGTTCGCCCAGGGCGAGTTCGAGCGGTACTTCACCAACAGCGTGCTCGCCGCGGTCTCCTCGGCGGTGATCTCGGTGGTCTTCGGGACGACGGCCGCCTACGCCATCTCCCGTGGCCGGTTCCGGGGCAAGCGGGATCTCTACTTCTGGATCATCTCCACCCGCATGGCCCCAGTCGTCGCCGTCACGGTGCCGCTGTACGCGATCTTCAAGAACTTCCAGCTGCTGAACACCCTGCCCGCGCTGATCCTCGCCTACACGGTGTTCAACCTTCCGTTCGCCATCTGGATCCTGAAGGGCTTCTTCGACTCGGTCTCCTACGAGATCGAGGAGGCCTACATGGTAGACGGGCACTCCCGGTGGCAAGCCCTGTGGAAGATCATCCCGCTGGTCGCCCCGGGGCTGGCCGCGGTCGTCGTCCTCTGCATCCTGCTGGCCTGGAACGACTTCATCTTCGCCGCGGTCATGGGCGGGGAGGCGGCCAAGACGCTGCCCGTCGCCACGCAAGGGCTGAAGTCGGCCAGCGGCATCGAGTGGGGCCAGATCATGGCGGCCGGTGTGGTCACCGTCGCGCCGATGCTCCTGCTCGGCATCGTGATCCGGAAGTACATGGTCCAGGGCCTGACCATGGGCGCGGTCAAGCAGTGAGACCGGCAGGTACCCGATGAGCCCGCAGCCCAGGACGACAGCGTCCGCGTCGTCCCCCCGTCCCAGCATCCCCCCCACCTCCGGGTGTCCGGCCGAGGAGTCCCCATGGCATCGCTGACGTTTAACGGCGTCTGGAAGCGCTACGACCAGGTCGAGGCAGTCAAGGACCTCAACCTCGCCGTGGCCGACGGAGAGTTCCTGTGCCTCCTGGGCCCGTCGGGCTGCGGAAAGTCCTCGTCACTGCGGATGATCGCCGGCCTGGAGTTCATCTCCGACGGCGACATCCTGCTCGACGACCGGCGGATCAACGACCTGGAGCCCAGGCACCGCGACATCGCCATGGTCTTCGAGTCCTACGCGCTGTACCCCACGAAGACCGTCTTCGAGAACATGGCCAACCCGCTCCGGCTTCGGAAGGCCTCGAAGGACGAGATCGACCGGCGGGTGCGCGAGACGGCGCGGATCCTGGAGATCGAGCGGCTGCTGGACCGGCGGCCCTCGCAGCTGTCCGGCGGCCAGAAGCAGCGCGTCGCCATCGGGCGGGTGCTGGTGCGCGAGCCGAAGGCGTTCCTCTTCGACGAGCCGATCGCTCACCTGGACGCGAAGCTGCGGGCCCGGATGCGCGGCGAGCTCAAGCACATCCAGAAGACCCTCGGCACCACGACGGT
>JALYNA010000474.1 GCA_030773455.1 Actinomycetota bacterium | reverse complement strand
ATCGGGATCATCGGCGTCTACCCGCCGCAGGCGACGAGCTTCCCGATCGGCGCGGCGATGAACAAGAACCTCACCGTGAAGATGGGCAACTGCAACCACCGCCGCTACATCCCGCACCTGCTCGACCTGGTGCGCACCGGTGCGATCGACCCGTCGACGGTCCTCACCCAGGTCGGCGAGATGCCTTCGGTGCTCGACGCCTATGGACCTTCGACCGGCGCGAGGCGGGCTGGACCAAGGTGGCGCTCGACCCGTCGGCCTGACGCGCCGCCGGCTCCCGCGTGGCCCGGGGCGCGGTCGGGGGCTGAGCCGCGTATCCGGCCGCTGGCCGGGTAGGGGCCAGGCCCGTGCGGAGCCGACGCACGGGCTGACGGCACGAGAGGGGCCCACCGTGGCCGATGCGGTGACCGCCGACGACGTGATGCAACACCTGACCGACGTCGACTACCCGGCGGACAAGGAGACGTTGCTGGCCGAGGCGGAGCGGCGCGGCGCCTCCCGCGAGGTCCTGAAGGCGATACGGGCGGTGCCCCCGGTCGACTACCGCAACGATGACGAGGTGGTCCGGTCGCTGCGGCTGGACCCCGCCCCGCACGCCGAACCGGGCCAGCAGGCCCTCGCCTCCGCCCCGCGGGGGGTCAGCCAGGCCAGCCGCACGCCCCAGCATGACCGGGTCGCCGGCGAGCAGCGCCGGACCACCTGAGGACCCGAGGGAGGACTCCCGCGGATCGACCGCGGCCACGCGTCCGGGGGCTGCACAGCGGCGGACGGCGCGAGCAGGCCCGGCGGGCCGGGGAGGAACCCGACGTGCACGCCGACACCGTCCAGGGCGACGGGCCCGCCCTGCGCCGACCGAGGAGGAGATGACCATGGCCGCCCATGCGGAGAGAAGGCCCAGAAAACCGGCGACTTCTACTGCGCCCACTGCAGCGAGAAGGTGCACGTCCAGCAGGGGCACGAGATCCCGCCGTGCCCCAACGGGCACAAGACCTTCGAGACCCGCCGCAACGAGCCCGGCAACAAGAGCTGACCCGGGCTCTCATGCCGCTTGCGCCATCGAGCTGCACTGGGCCGACGCCGGCTACCCGGTCGTGGACGCCGACGACCCCGGCGTTTACGAGGACCTGGTGCGGCGCGCCGCCGACGCGGCCGGGTAGCCGCGTCGCGCCCGGCCGGGGGTGAGCCCGGCCCTCAGGCAGCGTGTCGGCGCCTCATCCGGTAGGCCGGGTACATGTTCCTGCAGTTGGGCACACGTCGCTTCGACGTCACGGAACGCGCGGTGGTCGTCGGCATCCTGAACCGGACACGGGACTCCTTCTCCGACCGAGGCTCCTACTACCGGCTCGACCGGCTGCTCGTCCGCGGCGAGCAGCTGGTCGCCGACGGCGCCGACGTCCTGGAGGTGGGTGCCCGGCCCGGAGGTGTGGGCGTCATCGAGGTCCCGCCGGCCGAGGAGCGGGACCTCGCCGCCGAGACCGTCGCCGCGCTCCGGTCCCGGTTCGACGTGCCCCTGGCCGTGGACACCACCCGCGCCACCGTGGCCGAGACCGCGTTCTCGGAGGGAGCGGTGCTGGGCAACGACATGAGCGGGTTCCTCGACCCCGACTACCTTCCGACGGCCGCCGCGGCGGGTGCCGCGGTCGTCGCCACGCACATCCGCCGCCCACCCGGCGTCCCGGACCCGGATCCGGTCTATCCCGACCTGCTCGGCGAGGTGTGCAGCCGGCTCACGGACCTCGTGCGAGTCGCCGAGGACGCGGGGATCGACCATGAGCGCGTCGTCGTCGACCCCGGGATCGACCTGGGCAAGTCGTGGCACCAGTCGCTGCAGCTGCTCGCTCGGCTGGACGACGTCGCGGCGCTGGGCCTGCCGGTCCTGCTGGCCGTGTCGAACAAGATCTTCCTGCGCCGGACCCTGGGCCTCGGCGACGGGCCGCTCGACGTCGCGACCGCGGCGGCGTGCGCGCTCGGCACCCTGCGCGGAGGGGCCGTCGTCCGGGTGCACGACGCCCGGATCGGCCGGCAGGCCGCTGACTTCGCCCATGCGCTGAGGGCGGCCCGGTCCTGACCGCCGCAGGGGCGCTGATGGTCCGTGCCGACGCCGCGCAGCTGCTGCCCGCGCTGCCGTCGGGGTGCGTCGACGCCGTCGTCACCGACCCGCCGTGGAACCTCGGGCGGCCGTACGGCAGCACCACCGACCGGATGATCGACGACGACTACGTCCGCTGGCTGGATGGGGTCTTCCGGGAGTGCGGCCGGATCAGCCGCGGGCCGGTCGTCGCCTGCATCGGCACGCACAACGCCGGGCGCGTCCACCGGCTCCTGGGCGGGAGCGGCCTCCGGGTCACCGGCTGGCTGTCCTGGCACCGGGAGCCCGGTCGCCGGGAGGCCGTGCTGCTCGCCGGGCCGCCCGGCTGGGCCGCACCGGCCGGCCGGCTCGCGTCTGCCGCACGGGTATTGGAACGGACCCCGGAGGTCCGGCACCGGTGGGGACACCCGGTGCCCAAACCGGTCCCGGTGATGACTGCCCTGGTCCGGCTGGCCTGCCCACCGGGCGGTCTCCTGCTGGATCCCTTCGCCGGTGTGGGCTCCACGCTCGTGGCGGCACGGCGGGCCGGCCGCCGGTCCATCGGCCTGGAGCTGGAGGAGCGGTTCTGCCGGGCTGCCGTGCGTCGCCTGTCCGTCCGGAGGGCACCGTGACCGCGCCTCGGCCAGGCCGGGGAGATGGGACGATGCCGGCGCGGTACGGGACAAGCCACCACATACCGCCTACGGGCGGATGCACAGCCGAGCCGTGGGTTCGCCGCGCAACGGCGTCCCCGAGGTCGTGCTCGTCCAGGGATGGGGTGGTGGAGCACCTCGTGGCCAGGCTGCAGGCGCTGGCCGGTGGACCTGCGCTCGCCTGGTGGAGCTCCCCCGGTCGTCTCATGGTCCGCTGGATGACCTACCTGCGCCTCGAGCGTCTGCCCGTCGGCGCGGCCTACGAACGCTTCCTCGGCGACCACCTGGCCCCCGGCGGCACGGTCCTCGTCCTCTGGGACCGCAGCAGCTGGCCGGTCACACACGTGGCCGAGGCGGAAGGTGTTCCAGTTCGGCGCACGCGGCGGCGCCACCGCCGAGGAGTACCTCTGCGGCAGGCCCCGGGTCCGCGCGTTCCTCCACCGGCACGGGGTGGACCGGGACCGGTGGGACCCCCCCGGCTCTGGACACTGAGGCCCCCGAGGCGGAGTGGGGCTGGCTCCGAAGCTGGCCGACGCCGTCCGCCGCTGGGCCGCAGCAGCCGGGCATCCGGTCCGCGAACTCGTCCTGGACGAGCCCCGACGAGCGCCGATTCCCCGCCGACTTTCCGGCCTTCACCCGTTACGGCCCCGCGCTGCGGCGGGACGGGCCGCACTGGCCGCTGCCGGGCGAGCACCTGCCCCTGTCTGTGCTCGACGACGTGAACGCGGCGCTGGCGCCGCGCGGCAGCCGCCGGGACCTGACCGCGGCCGATCAGCCGGTCGCGGGCGACGCCAACCACCGGTCCAGCCAGTCGACGGTCCGGTCGACGACCTGCTCGAGCGCGCCCGGCTCGGGGAACAGGTGGGTGGCGCCGGGCACGACGGTGACGCCGTGCTCGGCGGGGAGGCGAGCGGCAGCGTCCCGGTTGAGCTCGAGCACCCGGGTGTCGGCGCCGCCCACGACGAGCAGGGTCGGGGCCCGGACCCGGGCCAGTGCCTCGCCGGCCAGGTCAGGCCGGCCGCCGCGGGAGACGACCGCGCGGACGGCTTGCGGGCGGTCCGCGGCCGTGATGAGCGCGGCCGCGGCTCCGGTGCTCGCGCCGAACGTGGCCAGTGGCAGCCCGGCCGTTCCCTCGGCCCGGCCGAGCCAGTCGGCCGCGTCGGTCAGCCGCGCGGCCAGCAGCCCGATGTCGAAGCGCAGTTCCCGCGTGCGGGCGTCGACCTGCTCCTCCGCCTCGGTCAGCAGGTCCATCAGCAGGGTGCCGTAGCCGGCCTCCTGCAGCGCGACGGCCACCTGCTGGTTGCGCGGGCTGTGCCGGCCGCTGCCGCTGCCGTGGGCGAACAGCACCACGCCGCGGGCCGCCGACGGGACGACGAGGTCGCCGGCCAGCGAGGCCTGCGACGTGAGCACCTCGACGGTGCGTCGCACGGCGGCGGACGGCGGGTCGGTGGGCATCGGGAGGTCTCCGTCTGGGCTACCGCGGAGGAGGCGTCGTGCGGGGGTCCGCGGCCGGGTGGCGTCGGACCAGCGGTACCCCCCGCGGGCCGGCTGGACACCGGGACGGGGCAGCGGCCTCCGGGGCGGGCCGATCGATGATCCCGGCCCGTCCGGGGTAGACGGCCGGGGACGACGTGGCCGCAGTCCCAGGAGGAGTCCGATGTCCCCGAGCACCAAACCGTTCACCGACCGGACAGAGGCCGGCCGCGCCCTGGCCGCACGCCTGGCCGGCCACGCAGCCCCGGACCTGGTCGTCCTCGGCCTCCCCCGCGGCGGCGTGGTGGTCGCCGCGGAGGTCGCCGGTGCCCTGGGTGCCACGCTCGACGTCGTCGTCGTCCGCAAGGTCGGTGTGCCCTGGCAGCCGGAACTGGCCATGGGCGCGATCGCCGCCGTGGACTCCGACGTCGAGACGGTGCGCGAGGAGCGGGTGCTCAACCGGGTCGACGTGGACGAGGAGGCGTTCACCCGCGCCCGCGAGCGCGAGGTCGCCGAGCTGCGCCGCCGGGAGGACGCCTACCGGCAGGGGCGCCCGGCTCCGTCGCTGGCCGAGCGCCCGGTGGTCCTGGTCGACGACGGCCTGGCCACCGGCTCCACCATGCGGGCCGCCGTCGCCGCCGTCCGCCGGCAGGCCCCCGCCCGGCTCACCGTGGCCGTGCCGATCGCCTCACCGACGGCCTGCGACCGGTTCGCGGCCCAGGTGGACGACGTGGTCTGTCTCTGGGCGCCGGAGTCGTTCTCGGCGGTCGGCCAGGGGTACGAGGACTTCCGCGCCACCACCGACGACGAGGTCCGCGAGGCGCTGGCCCGCTCGGCTACCGGCTGACATGGGTCCACGGCACCCTCCGTGCGGCACCACATCTCGAAGATCAGAGGCCTCCTGACCGACCTCGCCGCGCACGCGCGGGAGGACGTCGGCAAGGTCGACGAGCCCAAGGCGCAGGCGTTGTTCGAGACGGTGGCAGAGGTCTGCACCGCGCTGGCCACCACCTACGAGCACTACGAGAACCAGTCCGAGACCGCCTGGGAGCGCTGAGATGCCGGACCGTGCGGCGGACAGGATGCCGTGCAGCGCAGCACCCGTGACGGAGCGACGGCCGAC
The DNA here is from genome assembly GCA_030773455.1 of Actinomycetota bacterium. Taxonomy (GTDB): domain Bacteria; phylum Actinomycetota; class Actinomycetes; order Mycobacteriales; family Geodermatophilaceae; genus Geodermatophilus. The sequence continues at coordinate 1,738 of JALYNA010000474.1, read as the reverse complement.
CTCCGTTCCCGTAGGAGTCCCGGGAGCCTTCCGGACGACCGGCGTGTCGATCGAGCCGGCAGCACGGTGCACACCCGGATCCCCCGCTCGGCCTCGAGCCCCTGGCGCACGACCTCCGTGCAGGCCGGGATCCCGAGCCTGCTCCGCGCGTGGGCGCTGACATCCCGGGTGTGCCGCACCCGGTGGCGGGGAACCCAGGGCGGGCCGTCCCCAGAGCCCCGGAGGAGCTGCATGAGCCCCACAGCGACGCCGCGTGAGGAGCGGGAGGTCCTCGGCGGTGAGCCGTTCCACTGGCTGGAGCAGGGGGAAGGTCACCCCGTCGTCCTCGTGCACGGCGTCCCTACCTCGCCGCGGCTGTGGCGGCACGTCCTCCCCCTGGTCCACGGCCGTTGCCTGGCCCTGGAGATGACCGGGTACGGCACCTCTATCCCCGACGGCGAACACCGCGACCTCGGGCTGGCCGCGCAGGCCGAGCGGCTGCTGCGCTGGCTGGACGCGCTCGGCATCGAGGCCCCGGTCCTGGTCGGGCACGACCTCGGCGGTGGGGTCGCGCAGATCGCCGCGGCCCGGCAGCCGGAGCGGTTCTCGGGCCTCGTACTGACCAACGCGGTCTGCTACGACTCCTGGCCGATCCCCAGCGTCAAGGCGATGCGGGCGGCTGCGCCGGTCCTGCGGTACCTGCCCGAGGCCGCGCTCTACCCGTCGTTCGTCCAACTGATCCACCGCGGCCACGACGACCGCCGGCGGGCGCTGGAGTCCATCGGCGTGCACTGGCAGCCCTACGTCACCCACGGCGCCGCCCGCAGCCTCATGCGCCAGGTCAGTGCCCTGCGGGTCGAGGACACCCTGGCGGTCAGTGACCGGCTGCCGGAGCTCGGCCTGCCCGCCCGGGTGGTGTGGGGCGAGGCCGACCGTTTCCAGAAGGTCTCCTACGGCCGGCGCCTCGCCGCCGACCTGGGTACCACCCTGCAGCCGATTCCCGGCGGCAAGCACTTCACCCCCGAGGACCATCCCGACGTCATCGCCGCCGCCGTCGATGAACTGCTGCCGCGGAACTCCGCGGGGGGCGCCGGCCGTGCGCACTGACCTCGGCGACGGGTTCGCCGCCTACCCGATGGTCGGGGAGAACGAGGCGACCGGCGTCGTCGCCGCGGTGTACGCCTCGTTGCTGGAGCGGATGCCGTTCGTCCCCAGCCTGTTCGCGTCGCTGGCCCTCTGCCCCGGCTACCTGGTGCTCGCGCACGAGCAGGCCGCCGGTGTCCTCGCCGACGAGACGTTCGGGTCACTGGCACAGCAGTTGTCCGCCTCCGTCCGCGACGCCACCACGCCACCCGCCGACCAGCCGGTCCGGGAGACGCTGGCGCGGTTCGTCGAGCCGTTGAGCCGGATGCTGCTGTTGGCAGCGGGACTGCGGCTGGCCCTGGACGGCGAGGTGGACGCACCGCCCGCACCGGGCCGTGCACCCGAGCCGCGCGCCGCCGAGCCGTCGCAGCCGGCACCGTCGCAGTCGGACGCACCGGCTCCGCAGCTCTACGGCGACATCCGGGCCACGCTCGAGACGCCCATCGTCAACAGCATCTGGCGGGCGCTGGCCGGGCATGGGCTGCTGGATACGGCCTGGTCGGCGCTGCGTCCCCAGGTCGCCGGGGCCCGACCGGCCGCCGACGGGTTGCAGCGTCGCGCCTTCGAGGCCGCGCGGCAGGTCCCGTGGCAGGTGGCCGCGACCCCGGCCGCGCTG